>JBGSIY010000908.1:0-7533 GCA_041742275.1 Pirellulaceae bacterium
GAACTACCGCTTAACATCAGCGGGCCGGCGCGATAGGCATTGATTTTAAAACCGACCCGATGACTCAGATGCCTCCGTTGCATCGCGTGGTTCTGTTGATTTATGTTCGAATATCCATTTAATCATAGCACCATCCGAGCATTCGGCAGTTCCACTTTCGCCGAGGGTAGCGACGAATGATCGATCGAATCTATATTCGACTTTGGCATCGCGGTCATCAAACGTCCAATCCGCTTCAACAGAGACTTTTATGCTCGACATTTCTGTGAGTTCACAAGACCCTGACAAAAATCCATTGGAATACAACGCACAAGCCAAAAAAGTCAGAGGCCGTTTTTCGATCTCGCCGTCGGGTCCCGGATACGAGACGAAGAATCGGTTTTCTGTGGCCAGGTGTTGTTCTTCCCGAAATAATTGCATGCTAAGCACGTAGGCACCATCAGATTCATCAACCTCGATGAGGTCATTTTTTCTTGCGTGATGCTTGGGGCTGCCGGTCGTAGTCCAATCGTCGCCCATCGTCGTTTCGATGAGATTCATTAAGTCATTGAACTTAGCTTCGGATTGTGGTTGCGGCGTCATTGGATTGGGCGGCATCTCGTTCCCAAGCAAGGTTTCGGTCCGTTCGGACGAAAGCGGAGACGAGGGCGTACCGCGACGGAACAGGCAGACGAAGGTCGCCAATAAGAGCATGAGAATCGTGAAGTAAACGAGTTTTGTTTTCATGCGACATAACGTCTAGCGATAATCGAGTGCGAGGGGAAACCATTGCCTTGGGAAAGGCACTTTTCGAGCACTTCGGTTGATTGCTTTGTTACGCGATTGGTTTAAGAGTTTTTGTAATAGGAGACGAGCTTAATCACCGAGCATTAGTGTTATCGCGCACCCCGTTCTCTTGGGTGACCACCACCCCAGTTCCTTTTGCTTATTGTCCCCGAAAATCGGTTCAATTCAAGTCAGAAAAACCCAATCACACTATTAACATCACTCGCGGTTAAACAAACTAACGCGGCAATGGCAGAAATTGTAAATATCACGGTTTTCATGTCTGCACTCCTGATACGTCGAACGGGGGGCCATCACCGGGCACAAGGAGGAAAGCAACCATTGCCAAACTCCATTTTCGAGTGCTCCGTGTGAATGGTTTTGTTCAAGAAAGCCGCTTTGGTGGCGTAGGCGTGAACGTTGATTGATTGGGCGATAAGGTTACCGCCGTGCCCCTGGCCAAATTGTACGAACAAAGTCCCGATGAACTCGACGTTGGAGTACAGGCTTTCAGCCTGCGCAAGCGCGTTGACCACTCACATAATTCAAACCATCACCGTGAGGCAAAGGAAAGAAATGAGTAACCCCGTCGTCAATCAAGACGATCGCACTCCTTCAGACCGCTAGATCAACGCTGCGAACGGAACCAAATACCAACCAGCCAAATCGCCAGAAAAAATCAGCCAAGGGCAACGGCGAAACCACTCATTCCCAACACGCCCTCACCATCACCGGGCCTCTGGAACAGAGAATTTGAGCATCGGCTCCGTTCGGCAATCCACCAACCCAACCCAACGTCATCTCCTCACTACGCGATGTCAAAGTCTTATTTGTTATCAGGCGATTATTTCCAATTACTAGAGTCGCCCTTCTTGAGGATTTGGGCAATTTCGGCTTCGCTCAACCCGTATTTGCTCATAAACATCTTGGACAAAAGATTTAATTCATCCTGCATTTGCTGGAGTCCACGACTGGAACCTGATTTCTCTTTGATCGCTGCCATCATCTTCCTGCGGTGGTTCAGAGATTTGTAGATTACCTTCTCAACATCCTCGGTCACGACAGGGCGACCTTCAGTTATCTGCCCGTTCTCAACAGTGATTTGGCCAACTGAGATGATCTGGTTCTTGCTTTTTGATGTCGGTGATACGGCATTGTCGCAGCCCATGCATAGCGATAGTAACACCACCGGAAATGACAGAACTGATGATCGGTACCTCATGGGATTGCTGAACCTTTCTAGTAGCCTGATAACATTTGCGTTCACCCACCGACGGGGAGAACGCCCATTAATAAAAATCGGTAGTCCACCGTCGCTGGGGTGGAACGCATAGTTCAAGAAAGCCGCTTTGGCGGCGTAGGCTTGAACGTTGATTGATAGGGCATAGCTTGGTTTCTTTTCATTAACTTCCCAAAAAGGAACCACGCGATGCCGACTTATGAAAGTTTACCCTCTGAATCCTCTTACTTCAACGGAAATCTCTTCCAGAAAATGGCCGAAGACCTACGACTGGCCGGGAAGGCCAAGAGGACGGTTTACGGTTACCTGCGAGCTATTCGGCAATTGGCCGACTTTTGCGAGCAAAGTCCTGATAAACTCCACGAACAAGATGTCCGCCGTTACTTGCTCCATCTGATCGTGGAGCTCGAAGTCGCCACCGGAACCCAAACCGTGGCCCTCAGCGGTATCAAATTTTTCTTTCGCACCACCTGCCCCCGCGACTGGAAAGTCCTTTCGCAAACTAAACTTCGCTATGTCGATGCCCTGCCCGAAGTCATCACCCGCGACCAAGTTCGTCAGGTCATCGACGCTTGCCGAACCCTTCGCATGCAGACCTTCTTTTGGACGACCTATTCCCTGGGACTCCGAATCGGAGAAGCTGTCAATCTGCAGATCGCCGACGTCGATAGTCACCGGATGATGGTACACGTGCATCGTGGCAAAGGTGCCACGGACCGCTATTTGCCTCTGCCCAATTCGACACTGCAATCCCTCCGCGCCTTCTGGAAAACCCATCGCAACCCACTCTGGCTATTTCCCGCCGAAGGGCGCGAGCATTCCGACGGATCGACGTCGCCAACACCCATGAGTATCTCAACCGTCCAGTCGGCCATCAAGGCAATTACCACCCAATGGAGGCTGGAGGCATTAGGCGGTAGGCTGAAGGTATTGTTTGATAACCCTTATTCACTTTATGAAGATTCTGATGCGAGACCACTCAAAACTGAAGGCATTTGAATTGGCAGACCAACTCGTGTTGAACGTCTATCGTGTAACAGCTGATTTCCCAACGAGCGAACAGTATGGCTTGACGAGCCAAATTAGGCGAGCGACAGTATCGATCGCCTCGAACATTGTTGAAGGCTGCGCTCGAAATTCACTGGCCGATTATCTAAGATTTTTGGATATGGCCTATGGCTCAGCACGTGAAGTGAGTTACCAAATTTCCATTGCCAAAAGGTTGCATTTCGGCAACTTCCAAGCTAATTCCGTTCTGGAAACCGATGCGATCGAGATTTCAAAGGTACTCAACGGATTGATCCGATCCTTACGCCACAAACAGTAGTTCAGCCTTCAGCCTCCTGCCTACGGCCTTCCACTGCGTGCTGCACACTTGGGGACGCGACCCGGCCGTCTATCATCCGCACGTCCACTTCGTGGTCCCCGGCGGTGGGGTCAGTCGCGATGGAGCGAAGTGGTTGCAGGTTCGGCCAGGTCAACTGTTTCATCCGCTCCCAGCCAAACGGCTTTACAAAAAACTGTTTGTCCAAGCGATGCGACTGGCGGGGCTCTACGATCAAATGCCCCACGGCGTGCTCAAGCGGGATTGGGTGGTGAACATTAAACCCGTTGGCGACGGTCAAGCGGTACTCAAGTATCTCGCGCCTTACGTCTATCGGGTCGCCATCAGCGACAATCGAATCGAAGCGGTTGATCAACAAGGCGTGAAGTACACCGTCAAACCGTCGGGCAAACAGCACTCCGTCTCGCGTCGTGCCGCTGGGGAACAATTCGTTCGCAGCTTTGTGCAACACATTCTACCGCGGGGGTTTCAGAAAGTTCGCTACTTTGGCTGGATGAGTCAGAACTGCAAGGTGCAATTGGCGAATGTCCGTTGGCTGGTCTGGTTATGGAAAGGCTGGACGTACTGGCTGGGGAGCGCGATGTTCCAGCCAAAATTACGGAAGCGTCCCGTGTTGGCCTGCCAACGCTGTGGTGATGAAATGGAGTTGATGATCATCACCAATCAACACGGCACACCGATCTGGCTTCGCAGAGACACACCGGAACCTTCGCAGCGAGGTCCCCCATGATGACGAATCGAACTGAACAATGGGAGATTAAAAAAAAGAGGCGCTGTTGCGTCGCGCTACCGTTCTGCGCCGAGGTAAAACAAACAGCCACGCGACGGCTGTTGGCACTGTTCTACCAAACGATCTTGGCGTCACAATCAACAAGAGAATGTAAAGATTGCCAAGAGGTCAAGGAAAAAGCGAGCCACACCATGGTCAAACATGACAAAGAAACCCAAGGTGTCCGGCAGATCAAGGCTACCAGTGGAACCAAATCCCAATCAAGCAATGGCTTAGCAACAGCCAATCAACCCGACCGAAAAAACCATTCACTCCCAATTCGCCCTCCCCATCCCCGGGCCTCTGGAACAGAGAATTTGAGCATCGGCTACGTTCGGCAATCCACCAACTCAACCCAACGTCATCTCCTCACTACGCGATGTCAAAGTCTAGTATGTCATTCATGCAGTCCAATTGTGGTTGGTTTACGTCAACGCTTCGGTCTGCAAAATTTAAAGTGCTAGTCCCTAACGGCCGTCAGGGACTAGCAACGGCAAGTAGATCGACAAATTCTTGGTGCTTCTACACCGTCACTAAGCATGATCGCTTGCCGTTCGTTTTTTAACCCGAACCGTCGCATGAGCCGTGCCTTCACGAGCTCGAATTTTACTAGCAAGGGAATCAAATGAAAACCGAGAACTACCCATTTTCTTTATTTGTCGGCGTGGATGTTTCCAGTTCTAAACTGGATTTCGTCATGGGTGATGACTCACGGGTCGTAACAATCGCCAACGACAAGGAAAAAATTGTGGCTGAACTAATTGCTCGCATTGATCAGCCAGCGATCACCTTGGCCGTGCTCGAAGCCACCGGTGGTTACGAAAGAGAATTGGTGAAGACACTTCATCAACATAACATCGCAGTCGCTGTTATCAATCCACGTCGCGTTCGTGATTTTGCCACCGGCATCGGCAGAGATGCCAAGACCGATCCGATCGACGCGAGAACAATTGCTTTCTACGGCAAAGTCGTCCAGCCCGCTCCTCTAACGGCCAAATCAGAAGAAGATCAAAAGCTCTCAGCACTGGTAACACGCCGTCGCCAGTTGTTGGATTTAATTGGTCAAGAAAACAATCGCTATCAACAGACAATGGATTCGGATATCCGTGAATCCATCAAACACATCCTCGAAACACTGAAAAAACAGGTAAAAACTATTGATCAACGCATGAAGAAATGTTTATTACAGTCACCTGCCAACTCGAGGAAAATCGAGATACTGCAATCGGCAAAGGGGATTGGACCCGTTGCTGTCAGTACGATTGTGGCCGAACTACCCGAACTCGGACAGCTGAATCGAGAGCAAATTGCAAAACTCGTAGGGGTGGCTCCAATGAACCGAGATTCAGGAAAATCAACTGGCAAGCGCAGTACCATTGGAGGTCGCACCTACGTGCGTCGAGTGCTCTATATGGCTACCTTGGCGGCGACTCGATTCAATCCAAGAATCCAAAAGTTCTATCAACATTTATTAATCAAGGGTAAACCCAAAAAAGTTGCCTTGATTGCTGCCATGCGCAAGATGTTAACGATCCTCAACACATTGATTAGGAACGATGAATTATGGGTTGATCAAATGGCGAACGAATAACGAATAAAAAACAAACAAAACGCCGACCGAAAAAATCAGCCGACGTTTTGAAAGTGTGAGTGATTGACCCACCCTCGGCCTAGTTATCTCTCGGAAAGTTGTGTCCCCACAGAGCTTTCTTTTGTTTCACCAGACGCCGACATTGTCATGCTGCGCGCTCCTCAAATCCAACCAATATTGAACACCCGAGCTATGCCTAAAAAATCCCGAGGGTTTGGGGGCAGAGCCATCAACCATTCCAATCAAAATCCAAAAAAATCAAAATACTTTTTTTTGACCATTGACCTTATTAAAGACCGTCGCCTATCGGTTATTCGGCTATTTCGCTACGCCAGATAGGGTCAAATTGTACTCGCCAGGCAGCAGCTGCCGGCCGTTGGTGCTGGTCTGGTTGTCAATCCTCAATTCCATGCCGGTCAGACCTTCGATCGTAATGCAAGTGGGTTCCATTATCGAGAGTTTTCCGTCAAATCGGATGCTTCGGCCCTTCTCGCGTGACAATGAACCCTCCAATTTAAGTGGCCGATCAGTTGGTCCTCGATGAACATTAAGCGACACATCTGTAATTCCATCGAATTCTGGTGCTGGGAAGTTATCGGCTTGTTCAAACCCATGAAAATCTGCTGACGGGGCAAGCGGCCGAAAATCCCAACGAAACTTGCCGTTCGATACAACGCTCAATGTTAGTTTATTAGGCGTCGCGACAGTGTCATTGCCGCCACATCCAAAGATAGTAATCACGACAAGAAACGATAAGAGCATTCCCACCATTGTATTTTGATTCTTCATCGATTCGGTTCCTGTATATATGGATGGCGTTTGTACAGGCCTAATAACATAGAGTTCACCAGTTTGTCACAGACCCGATTGTATCATTAAGGTGAACTGTTTGCCACAAAACTGGTGCAACGTTTAGTTACCCGATTTCTTGCATACCTGCGGAACGAGCACGGCAGCAACATTCAATCGTTTCAATCATGATTCGCTCAATCTCTCGACTGCCGAGCACGATTGCACCAAACGCCAAATGCCATCGCGAGTATCATATTGGGTAGAAGGAAGTATAAGACAGTAGCCCAGAATTCAACATCAACCCATACTAAATGTTCATACGTTACAGGATCTCCCGTTGTGACATCCGTCTCCCATTGATTTGCCAACGCCACCGACAGATAAATCGAGAGAAGTACTATTCCTGGAATTGCCAACAATACAGCGTTCAGAATCATGAATCGTCGCATCCACCCTGAAGCGGGCAGGGACGTTACAGCAAGATTCGATGTTGGAGAGTAGGGATTCATCACTGGTCGGCTCAACTGGGCATTATTGACGATGTCAAGAACTTGAATAGGGTAACCTATAGCAATCTATGCGTCGGGGTAGTGGATCGCTGCCCTTCGTTACGTTGTTGATCCCCGACTATAGATTGGGCGTTGAACTGAGCCGACGGAGCGGGATGATGTTGGCGACTTGAGTGGTTACGATCGGTTCAAGTGGCTTGCGAACGTTAGCTTCGCTTCAACGACTCAACGGTGAGTTAGTCTATCAAGAAAAATGCCAATTGGCAAAATTTTGCGATTCCGAGCCTGCAGGCAAGCGTCGGTTTTGCCTTTTGACGCGTTTGAATGGATCGATTTTTGGGCCGGGCGCACGTCGCAATGACGCCGCGTTCTTTTAGTCAACGTTCGGGCGGATGGCGGCAAGGTTGCGGATCTGCATGTCTTGGGCCATGCGGATGATGTACGGATTCTTGCGGCGATGATAGGGCGTCATGAGGGGGCTTTCCTCAGTGCGAGGTGAAACAAAAAACTGCGTTGACGGCT
>JBGSIY010000909.1:0-7308 GCA_041742275.1 Pirellulaceae bacterium
ACGGCTCAAGGAAAGAACACGGGGGTAAACCTTGCACCTCAATCGTTTAAACATTAACCTGTGTATGACCAGAGACCACAAAGAGTTTCAACAACAAACGGGACATCCCCTCGAAATCGGGACTTCCTGGTTTGACTCTAGGCACATTAAAATGAGCTGGTTTACCTTTCATAACCAAGTCAATCGAAGGTCTCAGATCAAACTGGCCCATCACGAGTCCCTCGCCCGAAACAATCAGAGAAACAAATAAACAAATTTGAATCAAAAAACGGCTGCACATGTGTTTCCTTTTCTGGTCGATTACTGCATGATCCCCAGTTGCTGGAAACTAAGGGCCTTTTTCATCATAGTTGACGCCCCCCCCACCGCCCAGTTCAACCTGTAGTGCTAAGCTACGACAATAAATCCAGTCAAAGAATAAGTCCAGCTCCCTGACTGAAAAGGACAGTAGGAGTGCTTCCGCATTTGGTGTCCCGGTCGTAGCGAAATTCACTCGACGATGAAACCACGCAAATAATCGCTTATTGCTTTAGCTGCGGTGGGAATTACAACAACGACTTGTTGATCATTTAAGGCCACGAATTTTTAGCTGCCGTGGACATAATGAAAAAGGTGGTTGAGCGTGTGGTTTGTTTTTCAGCCTGAAGGCTGTACTCCAACGTGGTTTGTTTTTCAGCCTGGAGGCTTTAGTCAATCATGTGGGCTTTTTCAGCGAGGAATAGGTAGTTGAGCGTATCGTTTGTTTTTCAGCCTGAAGGCTGTACTCCAACGTGGTTTGTTTTTCAGCCTGAAGGCTGTGGTGCAACGTATTTTTTTCAGTAGGACGGCTGTGATCGAATTGGGAAAAGATTGCCTGCGTTGGGTCGAATGCAAAAAAAGTCCCGGCGCTGGAGGTCGTGCCGGGACTTGAGTGATTTTTTTCTATTCGGAAACAATGAAAGTTATTTGACTTCCTTGAATTCCGTTGTCATTTTTTGATTGAGCACTTGCTTGATGACTTGGCCTCCCGCATTGATTTCCAAGACCATATCTTGTTTCAACTCGGTTTTTGTTAGGCGTCCGGCATTGCCATCGAAATAGAAAAAGGCAACGGAGTCTTCATCGGTTACATCGATATCAGCCCCTTGTATTCCCTCGGGGAAAGACAAACTGACTTCGCCGCGAATCACGTGTTGAGGTTTGCCGTCGACATCGGCCACGCCCATGTATTCGTATTTGGTGGTCGTCTCAACCTGAGCAGGACCCATGTTGATTTTGGAAGTGACATCCCATTTAGCGCCAATTTCCGGTTTCTCTTGGGGAAATTCCAGGGCCGTGTTCTTGGATGTCTCCTCCAATGCCTCTTTGTTGAACATGGATCCTAACATGGGGTCGACTTCGACGCCGTCAAAGTAACCTTCGGGAAACTTAATATCAAAAACCTTACCCGTTTTAGAGATTTTCTGTTCAATCGGTTTACCCACCATGTTCTTCAGCATTTTCGACATACTATCATCCGCACCTTGATCGTCAGCCGTGTCGATATCCATGCTTGCTTGCGGCGACTCGGTGGCCATTTTAATTCGATCTACAACATTTGTGGTAGTAGCGGTGCCATCGCCATCCACGGCAAGAGTGGTGATCGTCGATTCATTGACAGCAACGACATTGGAATCCATGTTCATACCAGGCAATTCCATTTTCGTTTTAGTGTCCTGGTTAACGATGACCTTGATGGCCTGGCCTTTCTTGAACTTCCACGACAAGGTTCCATCACTGGCTGTGGGAGCGCGATAAGTGCGATCCTGAGCTTCGGTAGATTGGCAGAGTAGGACAAGTGCCAAGCAGGCACACGTAAAAAGGGGGCGTTTGAAAATCATGGGAGTGGTTGCCTTTCGGTAAAAGAAGAATTTGAGAATTCCAATTATAGCCGCAGTATGGGGGCGTTCGCCACCGGTGAAAATCCGTCAAAAACGTGAATTGTCTGTGAAGACGCACCGAATTTGCAGCGAACTAGCGATTGCGTGCGGCGACGAACTAGCGATTGCGTGCGGCGACAATTTCAGGGAGAGGGTAATCGGTGATGGGGAATTCGTGATTTGCCAGCAGAGATTTGAGCTCCTGGATTCTCAGCCAACCACGCGTGACGAGCGATTCACGGGCGAGACGTGCTTCGTCGGATAGCAGTCGTTTGTCAAAATCCCCACTGACTTCTACGGGTTCAAAGTCAGCGTGCACAATAAATTGGGCCAAGACAGGATTGCAGCGTATATGCCGCTCGGGAGTTGTGTGCAAGACTTCCGGATCGAGCATTCCCGAAACATATCGCAAATATAAATCGCTAACAGTGATGTTGGCAACATCCTGTTTACACACACTGCATAAGTACCCTTCGTCACACTTGGCCATAATTCAATTTTTTAAAATTTATAGGTTGCGTGGAAGAGAAACGAACGTTGGTGTGCGAATTCACAGCGGGTTAAAATCCCAAGACGTCGCCCATGGAATATAGCCCAGGGCCTTTGTCAATTAAAAACTTCGCCGCAGCATAAGCGCCGGCGGCGTAACAATCTCGACTACTAGCGGCGACTCGAAGTTCAACAATTTCCCCAAGCATACCGAATAGAATTGTATGTTGACCGGGATCGTCGCCCACCCGGACGGCGTGATAGCCAATCTGTTGGGGTGGGCGGTTTCCTGTGTCGCCGTGTCGGCCGTGTTGGTGTTCGGATTTGCCCATCGCGTCGGCAATGATTTCACCGAAGCGGAGTGCCGTTCCACTCGGGGCATCGGCTTTGAAACGATGATGACGTTCGATTATCTCGACGTCGACATTGTCCGTTTGGTTGCTCAACGCACTGGCGGTGACTTCCGCCAACTTCATCGTGAGATTGACTGCCAAGCTCATATTCGGGGACATGCAGACAGGAATTTTATGCGAGGCCGCGGCAACTTGTGCCTGTAAATCAGGGCTCAAACCTGTCGATGCAATCACGAGTCCCACATGGTTGATTTGGCAATATTCGAGAGCTGATTTCGCGCCGATCGCACTGGAGAAATCAATGACAACCTGCGGGAATCCGACGATCTCGCCGGTGACGGGCAGATCCAATTTACCGATGCCAGCCAGTTCGCCAGCGTCGACTCCTAAATGCCCCGATTGCGGGGAGCTTGTGGCCGAAACGAGTTTGATTTTGGAGTCTTCGCTGCCAATCGCAATTAAACGTTTTCCCATTCGCCCGGTAGCGCCATTAATGGCAACACGAATCATGACCCATCACCTTTCGAAAACGAATTTCCCGGGCCCTTTCCAAAAAGCCCACTTCAATGTGCGTCGCCAATTTTAACAAGATTTTCAGTGGAGGTGGCGGGGTGTGACTTGAGTTTGGTTCAGGACAAATTTGCCTCAGCCCCCATGCTACTCAGCCCCCATGCTACTCAGCCTCCAGTGCGACTCAGCCTCCAGTGCCAACCCACCAATCGACAGATCGCGCTTGTCGCTAGTTCAGAGCCCGTTGCCGTGTCCTAAGTCAAACATTTGTTACGGCTTGCGTTTGGATCGTTTGGCGTTTCGATCCGCAGAGGGAGAGGGCGACTTTTTGGTTTTGCCCCGCGTCCCTGTGGACTTTGAGCTTCGTTTGGGCGAAGACTTACGCTCTGCCGAACCGGATGACGATGCCTTGCCTCGCGTTGTTGAGCGTCGTTTGCTGGACGAGAAGTCGAGCGGGTCGGCCAGAGGATTTCTGGTGTCGGTTTTTCCGGACTTTTTCCGATTCTGTTGGATGTCGAGAGCAAAGTTTAGAATCCGACGGTCGGGATCCACTAATTTGACGATCACTTGTAAACGATCGCCCAACCGAAATTCGTTACCGGCCCGATGACCTTGGAGCGTTCGCGTGACGGCATCAAAATTGTATTGATCCGCCGGCAGGAACTCGAGGGGCAACAGACCTTCAGCCGGCAGATCCGTACCCTGGACAAACAGGCCAAAAGATTCGACTCCGGTCACAACGGCTTCCATTGTCGAACCGACACGATCGGCCAAAAAGTTCAACAGTTTCAGCTTGATAAGCTCCCGTTCGGCTTGTTCAGCCCGTTGTTCCATTTCACTGCATTGATGGCCGATCCGTTCTAAGACATCATAATCCGACATCGGTTTTTTGTTGTCGATCAGGTCGCCTACCATGCGGTGGATCACGAGGTCAGGATATCGGCGGATGGGAGAGGTGAAGTGGCAGTATTGGTCGATCGACAAGGCGTAATGTCCGGCTTCCTTGGGGCTATAGATAGCCTTTTGCATGCTGCGTAGCACGGCGAAGTTGATTGCGTGTTTTTCTGGCATATGGTTGGCCAGTTCGATCACCCTTTTGATTTCAAATCGACTTTGCAAACTTTCGCAAGGGACGCCCAAATGATGCACGAACTCCGTCAGGTCCTTTAGTTTCTTTTCGGTGGGTGGTTCGTGAATCCGTCGCAAATAAAACAGTTCGAGGTCGAACAGTTTCTGCGCGACGGCTTCATTGGCCGCCAGCATAAACTCTTCGATCAATTGATGGCTCTCCGTATACGTTTCGATATGAGCCCCCGCGACACGACCTTCTTCGTCCAGGTCAATTGAAACGTCGGGGAGAGATAAATCGAAAGAGCCACGATCCATCCGGCGGCGGCGCATCGTCATGGCCAACGAATGCATGTTGCGAACCAAATCAAAGATGGGCGGGGACAGTCGTTCACGCCACGGGACAGAGTCCTCGAGATATTCATCGATATCCTCGTAGGTGAATCGGTGAGCACTTTTGATGGCCCCGCGATGCCATTCCGCATGCCTCACCTCGCCAGAATCCGTGATTTCAATGATCACGCTCATCGTGTAACGCAATCGATGGGGCTGGAGACTGGAAAGGTTGTTGGAAATCACCTCGGGCAACATGGGGATCACTTTGTCCGGCAGGTAGACGCTGGTGGCCCGTTGATAGGCTTCATCGTCCAGCGCGGTTCCCCTCTGAACAAAATGCGAGACGTCGGCAATGTGCACACCCAGAGACCAGTTGCCGTTGTCCAGGCGTTCGAGCGAGATGGCGTCGTCGAAATCCCTAGCTGTTTTCGGGTCGATCGTGACGACCGTGGTGTTCGTAAAGTCGGTACGGTTGGGTGGTACCGTTTCTTCAAAGCGTTCCGCCTCGGCATGGGCGACCTGCAAGACATTTGCAGGAAACTCGCCGGGCAAACCGAACTCAGCGATAATCATTTGGGTGTCAACACCTGGTTGTCCTCGCGAACCGAGCACTTCAATAATGACGGCTTCGCCACTTTCTCGGTCCTCGGGGAACCGAACCATTTCAATCACGACTTTGTCACCCACGCGGCCATTTTTCGCGCTGGCATCGCCGACTAAGACCGGCGCGTCAAACTGTTCGTTATCGACGACGACCCAGCCCTCATTACCACTCTCGTGATAAGTCCCGACGAAGCGATGGGTTTTGCGTTCCAAGACCTTGATGATTCGGCCGCTTTTGCGGTTGTCCCGCGACCTGCCGTCCGTCGAGAGGCGGACCAGCACCGTATCGCGGTCGCTGGCGTCGAGGGCTTGGCGGGGAGGAATAAAAATATCTTGAGCGCGATCGTTCCCAAAATAATCGCTGGGGGTAACGAACCCGAAGGCTTGACTGGTCTTGCGGAACGTTCCGCGAATGCCGTCGGGCTCTTTGCGGCGGTCTCCCGTTTCCGATTGCGACGATGATGTTCGCTTCGGCGGGGCGGCCAGGTCGTGTTGGCGATCGGGTGAGGATGAACGGGTTTTTGCGGTGCTGGTGGCATCCGAAATCGGCATCACCAAATGTTTGGGACCAAAGGCAATTTTGCCAGCGCGCTCCATTCGTTTGATCAGCCTCCGCACGGTGACGACTTCACTTTGTTCCAGGCCGAGAAGTTTGGTAATCACGCGTGGTTTTGCTGGGCGGTAACTAGGACTGGCCAGCAGAGTTACGATGCGTTGTTCCAACGAGGGCTCGCCGTTTTCTACGGGCTCAGAATTTTCTGAAGTTTCTTGTTTATTTTTCATATATGTAGTTTAGTGGTTGAAGTTAAAAGATAACAGCCTTGCATGTCCCGATTGAGAGATGGATGGCGGGGTTGAAGAAAGGAAAATGGCGGCCATTCACCAGCTTTTTTGCGCTGAGGGGGTGATGTACCAAGTCAATATTTGAAAATAGGCACGTCGACCCCACTTGGGTCGCGGAGATCGGCCGTGGGTCATGCGTAGCGTTACCCACGGTAAAGGTCGCGGACCGTGTTTCGACCCTGACGGGGTCGCGGAATGGCGCAGGGCGTGTCGGGCGGATTTTGGGTGACGTGCTGCGACCCCGTTTGGGGTCGAACGGGGTTGTTGGTTTGGTTGTACCGTGGGTGCGCTGCACGACCCACGGCTAATTTCCGTCATCCCTCCGGGATATTCCTCATCCGGTCCGGGATATAGAGCGACCGCGCCCCTTGGAGGCGGGTGCACGATACTTGTGTATTACCTCGACCCTGACGGGGTCGCGGAGATTAGCCGTGGGTCACGCGTAGCGTTACCCACGGTAAAGGTCGCGAACCGTGTTTCGACCCTGACGGGGTCGCGGAATGACATATGGCGCGTTTTTTGGGTGACGTTTCTGCGACCCCTTTTGGGGTCGAACGGGGATGTGGGTTGTTGTACCGTGGGTGCGCTGCGCGACCCACGGCTAATTTCCGTCATCCCTCCGGGATATTTGTCATCTCTCCGGGATATTCCGTTATCCCTTCGGGATATTCCGTTATCTCTTCGGGTTAGAGAGCGACCGCGCCTTTCGAGGCGGGGCACGTTAGGTGTGCGATACTTGTGTATTACCTCGACCCAGACGGGGTCGCGGAGATTAGCCGTGGGTCACGCGTAGCGTTACCCACGGTAAAGGTCGCGAACGGAGTTTCGACCCCGACGGGGTCGCGGAATGGCGCAGGGCGTGTCGGGCGGATTTTGGTTGACGTTTCTGCGACCCCGTTTGGGGTCGAGCTGGGATATTGGTTTGGTTGTACCGTGGGTGCGCTGGGCGACCCACGGCTAATTTCCGTCATCCCTCCGGGATATTCGTCATCCTGTCCGGACATCCTTCTTCCCATCGGGTTATAATGCAACCATCGCCCCTTCGACGCGTGTATCGCAATCCGAACATTGAATCCATCCAAACCATCGGAAAATATATTTGTGCAACCTTAGCCCCAACTATCTCATATGTCTACCTACGCTAGTCTTCATTTTCACATTACTTTTAGCACCAAAGAGCGTCGCAAATGGATTTTGCCAGGTTGGGA
>JBGSIY010000910.1:0-2369 GCA_041742275.1 Pirellulaceae bacterium
CGCTGCCAGGATTCGGCCGATTTGCGCATCAACAAAACTGGTACTGGCGAGATAGCTGCGAACCAGATTTCTCCATTGGTTGTTTTCTTGAAGCCAGTCACGGCGGGGTTCAGGAAGGCTCCAGTGCAAGTACCAAGAAAACCGTGGTGTGTCGTCGCGATCGTTTTCCTGGATTGACGGCAAGACACGGTCATCGTCGGGGTACAAATCAATCCAAGGTTGCGTGACGTAACAAGGAACATGCGGCAAGAAAAAACCTGCGGCCAAAAAAAACGGCTCGTCCACCGGCGCAGCCCGAAGCTGCTCCACTGCCCAAGTCGCCACATGATAGTCGCCTTTGTCTTGGTCACAATGAGGAAATACTCCCCAGTCCATTAAGGGGTGATTGCCCATGGGCGTAGGCGCAATTAACTTTTGAGCCGGCTTGGCTCCTATTCCTGGCGATGGTCCCCTCAAAACAAATTCTTTCGGTTCCCTTTTTAATCCATTGATCTCTCGCGATGGCGGACCTGAGGTTCCGTGATGAAAAATTTTTCCAGCGGCCCGTGTCCGATAGCCTTGGTTGGCAAAATGCTGGGCGAGCGTGACGCGATCTTGGTAGCGTGGTAAAGTTCTAAACCAGGGCTCAAGACCGTAAACGCCTGTGGTTGATGGACGCAGGCCCAACATGACACTGGTTCGAGATGAGTTGCACAAGGGCGATTGGCAGTGGGCGTTCAAGAATACGGTGCCTCGCCGCGCTAACGAATCGAGATGAGGCGTTTGCACGAGGGGATGGCCTTCCAAACATCCGACCCAGTCGTTTTGATCGTCGATAGCGATCATCAGTACATTGGGGCGACGACGCGGCGCGACAGACGAGACTTCAAATGACGTTTGGACCTTTCGCTTCGTCACAGGCCACCAGGCCTGAAGTTTGTCGGCCAGGCGGGAAACGATTTCCGGATGATCCCCGGCCAAGTTCTTTTGTTCGTGGGGGTCGGCCAATAGGTCGAACAATTGGGGACGCAGTTCGTCCCGCGAGTGATGAATCCCAAGACGGCCGAGTTGACCATCGTAGGTCAACAACAATTTCCAACGGTCTTCAATTACCCAACGATAAAGCAATGTCGTTTCCGGATCGTCAATATCGGCGACGTCATGGGCAAAGCTCTCTCCATAAACTTCTTGACGTGGCGACGCCTCGCCCGATTTCAGATACGGCAACAGACCGACTCCCGGCAAGTCGTCGGGAATTGACGCCTGCGCTGCCGCTAATGCCGTGGGGACAATATCAACACTCGAGCACAATTGATTCCGTCGATCACCCGGGAGGACGACGCCCGGCCAAGAAAACATAATCGGCTGCCGCGTGCCCCCCTCATAAGCCGACTGTTTGGAGCGGGGAGCGAAACCATTTGCATCGGACCTCTGAATCCATCCATTGTCACCGACATAGACAATCAGAGTGTTCTCCCGCAACCCCTGGGAGTCGAGATGATTGACCAACTCCCCGCATGTCTCGTCAAACCATTCGACCATGGCATAATATCGGGCCGTAAAATCGGATTCGATGCCCAGCGCCTTGTATTTCTCGAACAGGCGTGCCGGCGGGTTGTGCGGCGTGTGGGGCAAGAAAGGAGCATACCACACAAAAAATGGCTTTTTCGCGGCTGAGGATTGGTCAATAAAATCAAATACCGGTTGCAGGCCCTCACGTCCAATCTTCAAACCATCGTCTCCATGTCGTCCTCCCGGCTGCGGAAATCCTCGCGTCAGTCCCTCGGTAAATCCACCTCGACGAAAGTTTCCCTCCCACCATTTCCCCGACTGAAAACTGACATAGCCTTGTTCTGCCAGAAGTTTGGGGACTGTTGGATGCGGGTCGAGTTGAGAAATTAGTTTTTCACGCAGCAGACGGTACTCCTCAGGCTCATCCGCACCTCGATTGGGGCCTCGCATTGATGGCAGCAACGCTGGATCGTTGCCCGTGATTTTGTGCTGATGTGCATACCTGCCCGTGATCATTGTCGCCAACGCCGGGCGGCACAACGCAGTGGGAACATAACCTCGACTGAACACCGCACTTTGCTTGGCCAAGCGATCGAGATTGGGCGTCTCAACATGCGGATGGTCCATGAAGCCGTAATCAGTCCACGCATGATCATCTGAAATAATAAACACAATATTTGGCGGCTGTTGAGCCATCGTCTGGCATGCAAACACAAAAATCGCACTCACAGCAATCGCAGCTGTCCCCATTCGAGATTTCCAAATTCGAGATTTCATTGCGACGTTTTTCCTCCATAAATTCGAGTTCGTGGATCATTGCTCTCGCTCTGCTAAGTGCATCTAGTCTATCACACGCACTCTCTGCAATGGACCTAAAC
>JBGSIY010000911.1:0-5608 GCA_041742275.1 Pirellulaceae bacterium
CACGGCTATGACCGACTATCGGAAGATTTCAAAATCCTTGATTTCTGTTTTCTCGCCGCCACTCACGCCAGCGTCCGTGAACGTATCCACGCCATCACCACCTTCAAACACAGCATCATAGACGGCAATGACATTGGTGCCGGTGAACGAATCGGTTCCGATATCTAAAGAAACATTAATATTTTTACCGCTGGCCACATTCAGGAAAGTCACACGGTCGTTGTGCCCGCCAGTGAAAACACCGACGTCTTCCAAAGTCGTGACATTCGTAAACGTCACGACGTCATTTCCCAAATCGGTGTTGGCAAACAAATCGAAGCCAGCAAAGTCGGTCACGGTAATTCGATCAGCACCTTTTTTGGATTCAATCGAGGTTGAGTCGCCAACCATGCATTGACCAACGGTAATCGCATCGTTGGCATCGTCACCGATTACCGTTAGGCCCAAACCAACGTCCAAGCCAGTCATTTGGGAATTTAACGTACCCGTTTGACCATCGAGATAGAGGTCACCAAAGATCTGCCAGTTGCTAAGGCGAATGATTTCGTTTCCTAATCCACCTTCGACAGTAAGATTAGCACCGATCGTGCTGGGAAGACTGGATGATTGGAGGCGGTCATTACCCGCTTCCAAGTTAACATACAAATCGTTGGCCACCATTAAATTGGAAATCGTGACAATATCATCACCCCCTCCCATACGAATTTCCATAGCGTTTAGGGCCACGCGACGAAATCGAACCGAGGCGAGCCCATTTACGGTGGTACCGTTGCGGCCTGTGATGACAACATCGCTGGTTGCCGTTTGCGATACGACAATTTGGTTGTTTAAATTATCACCAAAAATGGTAACCAATTGACCCTCCAGGGCGACCTGGACGTTGTTGGCGGTTGCCGATTCCGCACTGCCTAGCATGCAGACGCAGAGACCAAAAAAACCACCCCATTTCAAAAATCGATTCATCTTCAATTTCATTGCTCTCATTCTCCAGAAAAACTTGATCATGACTTGCCAAAACTGGCATGTGGGAAGATTGACGTGATTCTTTACCCACTGTTGAAATGGGCCTGCCTGCAGCGGGACCGCCATCTAAATTTAAAAAAAGTCTCAAGACTTAGATAACATTGAGAAATGAAATGCGGGACAGTTCTTACGTTCAAACGTTTTGCCCAGTCAGTACAAAAGGACTTCGATGGTGGTATTCTTTGGCCAACGAGACGGATTGGTCCGCGGGCAACACGCCAGACTCTGTTTGTGGGCCTGTATAGAAGCGACGGTGGGGTTGGTTTAAACTAAGCGGGATTGTAAACGGGTGCCCGTTTCATTGCGGGGCACCTGGAGAGCGTTCGTTGAAGTATGACTTTTTAGGAGAAACAATGCTCAATAGATTCACGGACCAAGTTAGTCACACCCGCACAGCAGCCACAATTCTTCTGCTTCTTTGTTGTGGGTTTGGCGATTCAAGTGTCGAAGCGAGTCCATACCAAGCGGTGGAAACAAACCGAGTTGGCCGGGCTGATTTACCGCCTGAGGCAGCCGTTTTTTTGGGGGCTCCTGTTGTCGAAATGCAAGGATTGTTCTCGAACGAACGCTTCCCCAATGTCGTCGTGGCGAATGATGGGACGGTGGTCGCATCTTGGGGCCAAAAGCACTTGAGAGTCCGCCGAAGCCTCGATGGGGGGAAGACGTGGGAGCCAGAAATCACATTGTTTCGGGGCGATTGTATCCATAGTGGCGGAACGCTCGTCGACGCGAACTCAGGTGATATTCTGGTTTTTGCCGAGACAGCACACCCGCCAGCATCCCTGATGATGTTTCGCAGTCAAGATAATGGCTCGACTTGGGCCTCTGAACCGATGCATATTGCGGCAGATAAATCGGGTAAATTGCCCTCACTGCATATGAACGAGCACGGCTTGACATTGCGTCAGGGAACTCAGGCGGGGAGATTGCTGCGACCGTCTCGATTCTACGGCCAGTCAAACGATCGCGCCTTTTGGCATACTCATTTTACCAACGCCATTTTCAGCGACGATGGTGGCAAGACTTGGACTTCTAGTGAACCGTTCCCGGCCTTAGGAACCGGCGAAGCGACTGTGGTGGAACTGGCCGACGGTTCTCTCTATTACAATTCCCGCCGCCACTGGGCTCCGGATGGTGAAAATCCACGTCGACGCTGGGTAGCCCGCAGTCACGACGGCGGTGAGACTTGGCAGGACCTAGAGATGTGTTCCGCACTCCCCGATGGGCCCCAAGACACGAATTACGGTTTGATGGCGGGACTCACGAGATTGCCATTCGACAACCATGACATTCTGATTTTCAGTAACGTCGAATCGGAAGGGGGCAGACATCACGGAACGGTATGGGGTAGTTTTGATGGAGGGAAAACCTGGCCAATCAAGCGTTTGGTATTTGCTGGCCCCTTTGCCTATTCCTCGCTGAACGTTGGGCTGCCCGGCACCCCATCCGAAGGTTGGATCTATTTGCATTTTGAGGGTGGCGAGGGTTCCCCGTCGGGACCTGTCGGTTCCACGCTGGCTCGCTTCAATCTGAGCTGGCTACTGGAGGGCGTGGCCACCGGAGATGGCGAGGTGCCGGAACTTTGGAAGTAGCCTTTATTGCGCCTTTCGAAGTCCCGGGGACAAACAGTAATTTCGAATTTTGGCCAGCCCCTTGCATTAGGTGACGGTTTGTCAACGAACCGAATCGCGCTCGTTGTTACGGACTACTTCTGCCCGTCCTGATTTTGGATGAATTGGCCCACCAACGCGATGGCGGCTTGAGTCGGGGGCGCACACGACCCCGAGTATCGCAATCAGCCAGCCGCGAAGGCATAAAAGGTCGACAGGAGTGCCAATTAAGCCTTGAGGATTCGTAGGAAAACGTCTAATCTTAATTCTTTAGAGAACTGCCGATTTTCCGCGGCAGAATTCGGTTGAGATCATCTTGCGGACCTGCGAAACGAAAAAACATGAGTCAGACCCCTGCGGCAAACAATTCAGCATCCTGGAATTTCAGCCCGGTTGTTGACTCCGAACGGAAGCGGCGACGAACATTCGCCATTATTTCCCACCCGGATGCCGGAAAAACGACGCTGACTGAAAAGTTGTTGTTGTATGGTGGTTCCATTGAAATCGCAGGCGCCGTGCGCGGTCGCAAAAGCCAACGTTCGGCCACGTCCGATTGGATGGAACTGGAAAAGCAACGGGGGATCTCCGTCAGTTCCACCGTGCTGACCTTCGAATACTTGGGCTGCCAAATCAATCTGCTCGACACCCCCGGTCACCATGACTTTAGTGAAGACACTTATCGTACGTTGATGGCTGCCGATGCCGCCGTGATGGTGATTGACTCAGCCAAAGGGATCGAGACACAGACCGAGAAACTGTTTCAGGTCTGTGCCTTGAGGAAAATCCCTGTTCTGACGTTTGTCAATAAAGTCGACCGACCCGGCCGATCGCCGTTGGAAATCATCGCGGAGATTGAGCAGAAATTTTCGATTGAAACCGTTCCGCAAAACTGGCCGTTCGGCAGTGGCATGGATTTCCGTGGATTCGTCGATCTGAATCAGGACAAGATCCATTTGTTTAACATTCGCGGCGGCGATCGACGTATCGAAGCGGGAATCGTCGATTGGGACGACTTCCATGAATCCGATGAGGAAGGTGTCCTTGTTTGTAACCACTTTCCAGAAGAGGTGGTTAAGGTCCCCGAGATGTTGGTCAATTCGACCCGTGAGGAAGTCGATTTGGTCCGCATGGCAGGCGCGGAATTGGATATGGATCGGTTCCTGAAGGGAGAGCAGTCACCAGTCTATTTCGGTAGTGCATTGACCAATTATGGTGTCGAACATTTCCTCCGTGGGTTTATTGATCTTTGCCCGCCCCCGGGAAATCGCCGCAGCAATCATGGGACTATCGACGCGAGCAGTGCTGAGTTCTCTGGCTTTATTTTCAAAATCCAAGCCAACCTGGATCCACGCCATCGGGACCGCGTGGCTTTTTTGCGTATCTGCTCCGGAAAATTTGAACGGGATATGGAGGTCAC
The DNA here is from genome assembly GCA_041742275.1 of Pirellulaceae bacterium. Taxonomy (GTDB): domain Bacteria; phylum Planctomycetota; class Planctomycetia; order Pirellulales; family Pirellulaceae; genus BJ22. The sequence continues at coordinate 4,051 of JBGSIY010000911.1, forward strand.
GCTGGCTCGAAACGGCCGTCGCTTGCGACTGCCGCGTGCCCTGCGTATTTTTGGACAAGATCGGCAGACGATGGACGAGGCATTTCCGGGTGATATCATCGGCCTCGTTTGCCCCGGAGAATTCCAACTGGGGGATACCCTGTGCCAGGGTCCCATTGTGCAATATGAGCCTCTTCCGCAATTTTCACCTGAATTTTTCGCCGTTCTGGATTGCCCCGATACCTCGCGACGCAAGCAGTTCAACAAGGGATTGGAGCAATTGGTCGAGGAAGGTGCCATTCAGATTTTTATTGAAACCAGTATGAAACGCCGCGAGCTTATTTTGGCTGCGGTCGGAGAACTCCAACTCGATGTGGTGCAATTCCGTCTGGAGTCGGAATACAACGCTCCCACGAAAGTAAATTGGCGGCCTTACAAATTGGCGCGTTGGTTTCAAGTGGACGAAGAAGAAAAAAATAAACTCAAGCTCCCCTACTCTTCCAAGCTGGTGCGGGACCGCTATGGCAATGACGCCGTTTTGCTACAGTCGGAATGGGATGCCAAAGTATTGGCACGAGAAAATCCTGACGTTACCTTCCATTCCATTCGCGTCTCATCATTTGATCAAGAACAAAAGCTACTGGCGGATGAAGAAGAAGCGCGAGCGTTGAACAGTTGAACGGTCCATCCACTCTTGAATGTGATACAGGCGAGCAAGACGATCCGTTAACCGCAGTCCCGGAAACCGAGGTGACGAGGGAAGCTGCGGACATGGAACCACTGGCGAGCGTCCCGGCGCGACGTTTGTTCTACGGCTGGTACATGCTGGCCCTGGCCATGGGAGCGGCCGTTGCCAGCTCACCCGGACAGACTTTCGGAATCTCCATTTTTAACGAGCCCTTGCGACTGGAACTCGGGTTGTCGCATGGACAATTGGGATTCGCATATACGTTGGGAACCGTTTTAGGCGCGATTCCTATCATTTGGATTGGTTATCAGATGGATCGTTTTGGCCTACGGAAAACGCTGCTCGCAATTCTATTCCTGTTTAGCATCGCCTGTTGGTCTCTTTCCATGGTGCAAACGTGGTGGCAAGTTGTTCTCAGCTTCACATTCTTGAGAATGTTGGGCCCGGGTGCTTTGTCGATGTTGAGTGGAAACGTCTTGCCTTTTTGGTTTTCTGAACGACTGGGTGCGGTCGAGGGATTCCGTCAAACGGCAATGGCTCTCGCCATGGCGATTGTCCCTACGGTCAATTTATGGCTGGTGGTCAATTTTGGTTGGCGCAGTGCTTACTCGATCATGGGTGCGCTCATCTTGGGCCTCATGCTCCCCCTGTATTGGCGATTTTTTCGGAACGCTCCGGTGGAAGTGGGTCAGGAGGTGGACGGAGTTTGCCCTGTAGAAATCGACATCCCTCCGTCTCGGCGTGATCCGAACGCCCCGACAACGGGCGTTGAGAGTACTACGGTTGAGGGAGACGTTTTGCTTGACAGTTCCACTCTGTCGTTACGCTCTCAGCGATCCGCAGTTAGCCTAGAAACTCAGTTGAGTTTTCGCAATGCGTGTTTATCGCCGG
>JBGSIY010000912.1:0-2742 GCA_041742275.1 Pirellulaceae bacterium
GCTGCTTCCGCGACCGCTGGGTGTGACACAAGAGCGCTTTCAACTTCAATCGTGCTCAGGCGGTGTCCAGAGACGTTGATGACATCATCGATGCGGCCCATGATCCAGTAGTAGCCATCGCCATCAATGCGGGCATTATCCCCAGATAGATATTTACCAGGAATGCGTGACCAATACTGTTCACGATAGCGTTCGTCGTCTCCCCAGATTCCTCGGAGCATTCCGGGCCAAGGTTGCGAGATGCATAACATGCCACCATGATCGATGCCGACTTCATTGAGTTCTTCGTCCAAAATCACGGGGACCACGCCCGGCAGGGGGCGAGTGCAGCTGCCTGGTTTTGTCGTCGTCACGCCGGGAAGGGGGCTCATCATGATTCCGCCGGTTTCCGTTTGCCACCAGGTATCGACAATCGGACAACGTTGGCGTCCGATTTTATGGTGATACCACATCCAGGCTTCGGGATTGATGCCTTCGCCCACGGTCCCCAACAGCCGGAGGCTGGCGAGATTGAATTTATCGACGTGTTGGTCGCCCCATTTGATGAAAGCACGGATGGCCGTGGGGGCCGTGTACAAAATGGTAATTTGGTGTTTTTCGATCAATTCCCAGAAGCGTCCCTCATGCGGGTGATTAGGGGCCCCTTCATACATCATCACGGTAGCTCCATTGGAAAGTGGCCCATAGACAACATAACTGTGACCGGTGATCCAGCCGCAATCGGCAGTGCACCAGAAGATGTCGCTTTCGCGAAAATCGAACACCCAATCGAAAGTCTTTTTTACCCACAAATTGTAACCGGCAGTCGTGTGACGAATTCCTTTGGGTTTTCCTGTGGAGCCGCTGGTATACAAAATAAAACTAGTCGCTTCGCTGTCTAGGGGAACAGCGGGACACTCTTCGTTGGCAGAGTTCATGAGTTCATGCCACCAATGATCCCGTCCGGGTACCATTTCGCACGGGTGGCCGATACGGCGCAAAACGACACACGCTTGAACGGTCGGGGATTTTGCCAAAGCTTCGTCCACCGTTTCCTTTAAAGCCAACGTTTTGCCGCGACGCCATAATCCGTCAGCCGTTAACTGGATTTTTGCCCCCGCGTCTTGGTTGCGATCCGCAATCGCTTCGGCACTGAATCCGGCGAAGATGACAGAATGAATCGCGCCGATACGAACGCATGCCAGCATGGCGATCGCCAATTCGGGAGTCATGGGCATATAAATGGAGACGACGTCCCCAGTGGCAACTCCTAGACTTTTGAGTACGTTGGAAAATTTGCAGACCTCGCGGTGGAGTTCTGAGTAAGTGAAGGTCACGTTTTCGCCCGGTTCACCCTCCCAAATGATCGCGGTTCGCTCTCCGTTACCCTTGGCGATTTGAGCGTCCAAACAGTTGTAGGCAATGTTGGTTTGGCCTCCTACGAACCACTCAGTAGCGTCACCGTTCTGTTGCAAGACAGTGTGAAACGGTTGAAACCAATGCAAATCCTGCTCACCGCATTCTTTCCAAAACCCATGTGGATCGACTTTGGCACGGTGATACAAATCGAGATACTCTTGTTCAGTTTGGATTTTCGCTTGTGCCACAAACTCGGCGGGAGGGGGGAACAGACGGTTTTCGTGCATTACGTTGTCGATTTGGGTCGAATGCTCTGGTTTGGACATACTGTCGATAACTCCCCGTGCGGTTGCCAATGGAAACATTTTTTGCAGTCCCGATTCTAAACCGATTCGTCGTGAATGAGAAGTTAGCGTCCCAGTGAATGATCAGATCACATGAAAGGCCACCTTGTTTGATTCCAGAAGGCAAACTCAATCAATCGAAATCTGCTTGGGTAGCATGGAATGGCCGTTCGGGACCTAGTCGATGAATAAGCCATCGGCCTTAAATCGTTCTCCCAGTGGCAAATGCTGCGTCGTCTGAATTGAATTCGGGTGTGTTTCTGGATCCGCGCGTTCATGATTTTCAGTCATCGTCTATCGGGCTAAAGTTTCACGTTTCGCTAGAGACAAAAGGCGACGGCCGTTAGGTCCATGCCCAATGATAGAAATATTTGTTAGGTTATCGACGTCGCAAGTTTCGCCAATCGCAACTGAGGGGAATAATATCGCATGTCGCAAAAACAGTATGCAAGGGTCGTGGCCCATTGTCGACAGATGGCTGTCATGCAATCCACCCTGGCTTTACTCGAATGGGATCAGCAGACTAATTTGCCGGGGGAGGCTGAAGCGTTTCGCGTTGAACAGGTGACGTGGTTGGCGGGTGAGTTGCATCGACGGAAAGTGGACGCCCAATTTGGCGACGACCTAATGGAATTGAGCGAATCGCCTTGGTTGTCCTCGGTTGACGCGTCGGTTCAAAACAATATCAGGCAATTGACGGATGACTTTAAGAAAGCTCTGAGGCTGCCTCAGAAATTGGTGGAACAGTTGGCACAGGCTTGTGCCTCGGGACAGATGACTTGGGTGATGGCCAGAAAAGAGAACAGTTTTTCGATGTTCTTGCCGTCGCTCCAAAGGATATTCGAATTGAAACGCGAACAAGCCGAAGCCGTGGGGTACACGGAATCGCCCTATGACGCCTTGTTGGACGACTACGAACCGGGAGCCAAGTCAGCAGAGATTGGCCAAGTCCTGCGCGAGTTGTGCACAGCGTTAGTGCCACTCATTCAGAACATCGCTCAGAGCAAGCACGTTCCGGATGTGACGTTACTGCATCGCACTTTTCCCATTGCAAGCCAAG
>JBGSIY010000913.1:0-2461 GCA_041742275.1 Pirellulaceae bacterium
TACGGCTATCTGGGCTCTTTTGTTTTCGGTTTATAACGTTGACGAATCAACGTTTTTTCAATGGGATTATGCCTATCAAAATCAAGTATAATTTTAAAATCGCTGTTCAACTTGATGGCGAACATCAAAATCCAAAACACCCGTGTCCAAATTTTTATCGCCGTCTCCCATGGGTCGCTTTCACTTTCCTCTGCGACCGCCAGAAATCATATTTGGTCCAAACAGCAAGTTTCGGTTTTTAGTTTCGTTGTAGAAATCAGGGGGAGGTCTGTGAGCAGAAGCGAACTTTCCCCGTATCTGCCCGCACTTTTCTCGATGCTAACACCCTGCCGCGGATTCAAGTACAATACGGATTGCCTAAACGGATTTAATTTTCCAAATTCTCGAATTCGGAAACAGGCGTTCAGAAATTCGAAAAAGCAATTTTTTTCTCTTCATTTTTTTGCCCAAGGAATGCGTTCATGATAAAAAAGAGTTTTGGTAATCGACGTCAATTTTTGCAAACAACGGCGGCGGCAACGGTGGCCTCCGGGGCGGTGCCCTTTATCCCTTGGACCCAGTCTGCGTTTGCTAACCGGATGAAAAATGACCGCCCGACCATCGGATGTATCGGTGTCGGCAGCATGGGTACCGGCGATGCCCGTGAACACAGCCGTTTCGGCGATATCATTGCCGTTTGCGATGTCGACTCGGATCGCACCACGGCGGCCAAAAACGATGAGAACATCGGCAAGGGCAAGGCGGATGCCTACGGTGACTACCGTCGCGTCCTCGAACGAGACGATATTGATGTGGTGAGTATCGTCACCCCCGATCACTGGCATGTTAAAATTGCCCTCGAGGCTCTGGCCGCTGGCAAACACGTCTTCTGCCAAAAACCCCTCACGCTGACACTCGAAGAAAATCAGCTCATTCGCGCCGCTTGTGAAAAATACAGTGACCGCGTTTTCCTGGTCGGTACCCAGCAACGCAGTGATCGCGACCGGTTTCTCCGTGCCGTCAACATGGTCCAAAAGGGCCTGTTAGGTACCATCAAAAAAGTCACTGTCGGCATCAACGGCAGCCCCACTGGCGGTCCGTTCCCCGTGGCCGATGTCCCGGCCAATCTCGATTGGGACATGTGGCTGGGCCAAGCACCCAAGGTGGACTATCGCGAACGCCGCTGCCATTATGAGTTCCGCTGGTGGTATGAATATTCCGGCGGCAAATTCACCGACTGGGGCGCTCACCACGTCGATATCGCTCAATGGGCCCTAGGAGAAAACGAAGCGGGACGTGGACCGGTAGAATTTGATGGATCGGACGCCAAGCATCCTGTGGAATTCAAAAACGGTTACCCGGTTGTCGACGATTGCTACAACACATCGCATGATTTTGCGATCAACTGCAAATTCAGCAGCGGTGTGGAAATGGTCATCGACAGCCGCTCGGACAACGGCATTCTGTTCGAAGGTGAAAAAGGACGCTTGTTTGTCAACCGAGGGAAAATCTCAGGAAAACCTATCGAGGAAAACTGGGACAAAGATCAATTCGGCGATGAGGAATTGAAAGCGCTTTACAAAGGCAAACCGTTTGAAGGCCACAAGTCGAACTTCTATCGCTGTATCTCCGAAGGGGGCCAAACCATCAGCGACGTCTTCAGCCATGTTCAAATCATGAACACCTGTCATTTGTCGGCCATTGCCGCTCGATTGGGTCGCAGCATCAAATGGGATCCCAAAACCGAACAAATTTTGGGAGACGACGAAGCGGCTACGTTCTTTGCCCGAGCTCCACGAACGGGCTTCGCATACCTTCAAGGCTAAACGTCTGCTAACCAGACAAAAACCTATCAAATCCCATCAACGTCAGGTGAGCCCCAAACCAGGGCTCACCTTTTTTACAGATATGTTCGGAATATTAAACCAAATGATCTGCAGTCTTATTTTCGTCATCAAACGCTGCCTAGAAGCTCAACCCAAGCCGGGCTGACAAATCCGATAAATACGTTTTTGATATACCGTTAGCGATCAAAATATAGAATGAGAGGCCTGCCTTTTGCCCCTTACCAGTAAACTGGATTTAAAAAAGTGTGTAACTACAAATCGCAAACCGTTGCTGCCCAAATGGATTGGTGACTTCGTGACCAATCCCAAAACTAACAAATTTTACCTCAGCAAATTGCCGCCTCACGGAACCAATCATTCTTTTTGTAGGTGGTATCCCCTAAATTTCAAAGCCAAAATATGTGCCAAAAGTAGATAAAAGCTTTTCTTTTGAAATCTTTTCGCTTTTCCTATTTACATCTCGGGGGGGGGGGTAAACTGTCGTAGGAGATTGTAGCAAATCGAATGTGGCGATCTGGTTTAAAAAGTTTGCACAACACAATTAAGACTTAGCCCAAATTGCTTTAATTTAAGAGCCTACATGCCATTTGATTAAGGAATGACTGTTGAGCGTCCCCTCTCCTAATTCACGGCAG
>JBGSIY010000914.1:0-3599 GCA_041742275.1 Pirellulaceae bacterium
TTCCCTTGGGAGCGACGGACATGGCTGGCTTGTTGACCGTGGCGAAACAACAATTCTCTGATTCTGCTGCCGGTCGCAATCGCAGCGTGATCTATGTCGGTGACGGTGTGAGCCGCGGTGGTTTGCTCTTGGACAACGACCTGAGTCAGCACGTTGAAGGGTTGCTGAAAGACAAAATATCTTTCTCCAGCTATGTCATTGGACCTCAACGTAATGTGGAAACATTGGCTGCCTTGTCGAACCAATTGGGCGGCAACATTTACTTGGATTCGGATGATGATCAATCGACAGTTAACGGTGCGATTGGATTGGCCGCGACAGTGCATGGTGGCATCTTTTGGCCGAAAACGCCTGAACTCCCCGAAGCCATTGTTGAGATCTTCCCCCAAACTATTCCGCCATTGCGATTGGACCGAGACACCATTGTGATTGGGTCTTTGGAAAATCGAGGTGAGACAAAGTTGGTGGTGTCGGGTGAATTCAACGGCCAATCCATGACAATGTCCTGGCCAGTTACACCAGAAATCTCGAACGAAGAATTTTCTTTCTTGCCTAAGTTGATCGAAAAAGCCCGCAAGGATGGCGGCGTTAGCCTGCCTACCATTGGTTCGGCCGGTTTGCGTGAGGCCGCTCGGTTGTTGTCAACCACCAGCCGTACGCTATCGCAATTAGGAAGCGATGCTTTGCTCAAAGGCGATTTGGTAAGTGCGAAGAAATTTGCCACTGCCGCTTTGGAGCAAGATCCCGATAATACCGAAGCGGAAGCCTTGAATAAAATGACAGACGATCTGCAAGACGGAGGGATCATTCAAGACCCAACTCCGTTACAAGATCCGCAACAACAACCAGGTACCGTGGGCGGGAACGCAAATGACGCCTTAAAGTTATTGGGAACGCCTCAAGTAAACCAAGAGGAAATGGATCGCTTGATCCAAGAGAGCCGTGGTAACGCGACACGCTTGTCCGAAAGCGAAGAAGACCGAAAACGAGTCATTACCGGGAAAATTCGCGCAACGGTTCAATACGAACTGGAGCGAGCTCAATCGGAATTGCGAGATAACCCCGGTGGGGCGATTGATCGTATCAAAGCGGTGATCGACATTCTGGATCAAGTAGTCGATGTCGATGAGAATACTCGCGTCGAATTGCGTAATCGTTTGGAGTCGTCTTTGATGTCGGCTCGCCAACGCAAACTTGAATTTGATGATGCTGTTGCGATGGACCAAAAACGCATCGCAGCCAGCACCGAGTATTTGGAGTCGATTAAAGAAATGGAACGACGCGAAGCCAAGGTCGCTCGTTTAATCAATCGCTTCAACTCATTGCTCGAAGAGGGCAATACTTTGGCGGCCGAAGAGGTCACTTTAGAAGCCGTTCGATTGGCGCCGCAACTTCCAGAAGCGACGGCCGCCTATGAATCATCACACGTTCGCAACAACTACCAGCTGATGGTCGAATTGCGACGGGTGCGTGAATTCAACTTTATCGGTGCCATGTATCAAGCGGAATTGTCGTCAGTGGGTTTCCCTGGCGATCCTCCCTTGGTTTTCCCCGATGCGGAAACTTGGATTCAAAAACGAGCATTGCGCGACAAATATCAAGACGTCCGGTTGGCAGGTAATGAAATCGAAGAGAGCATTCTGCGTCAATTGGAGTTGGTCGTCGGTGTCGATGCCGAGGGTTTGGGTCCTTATGATGAAACAGAGTTCACCGACGTTCTAGAAGACCTGAAAAAGAAGTACAAAATCAACGCGATTTTGGACGTGTCGGCCAAAGACGATATGTTGACCGATGACACGCCAATTACTTTCGATGCTGAAGGCATCCGTCTGAAAAACTATTTGCGGTTGATGCTGGGCGAGCACAATGCGACTTTCGTTGTCAAAGACGAAGTTCTGCGGATCATTTCCAAAGACGTTGCCAGTGACCCCGAATACTTTATCCGCAATGTCTACAGTGTTGGCGACCTCGTGGCCCCACGCCAAAACTTCGGTGGTGGCGGTATGATGGGCGGCGGTATGGGTGGCGGCGGCATGGGCGGCGGCGGTATGGGCGGCGGCGGCATGGGCGGTATGGGCGGCGGTATGGGCGGCATGGGCGGCGGTATGGGTGGCGGCGGTATGTTCCGCTTGCAAGACCAAGAAGTCGCGACCTTCGGCAACTCAGCTGTCGGAAGTGCCAAACCCGACGCAGCTGCCGATAACACGGACGATAAGACTCGTCCGAGTGCGAATGACAAATCCGTGGCCGAAAACGTCACTACCATGTTCGATGGCAACTTTGTCGAGCCTAGCGAAGTCAGAAAGCAAGCGAAAGTTCTGATGGAAGCCGGCAAAGCCAGCGAAGTGGTCACGTTGATCCTATCGGCGATTCGCAATAATCAATCGCAACCATGGATGTATGAAGCGTTGGTCATTGCGATGCAATTAGACAATGCTCCGACTTCGGAAATCGAACGAGCCTTGATGTCGGCCGTCGACTTGTCAGACAGTTTTACTGACGCAATGATCGCTGCCGACTACATGGGACGTAGCGGGATGGAAAAGCGAGCTTTGAAATTGTTAATGGACATTTCCCGACACCGTCCTGGCATGGTTGAACCCTACGTAATGGGGCTACGCATCAGCCGAAACATCAATGACGAAACCGGTATCCGCTGGGCAAGTCTGGGTGTTCTCGGTCAAGCATGGCCTAATCATCAATCGGTGGTTAAAGAAGCCGTTGTCGCGGACAAAGCATTGCAGAATCGTTATGAAGCTGAAAATCGTTCGGCCGATTTGGCTGACTTCCGTCGGGAATTAGATGCGACTCTGGAACGCGACGTGATTGTCGAAGTTTCCTACACTGGTGATGCTGACCTGGACATTTTGGTTGACGAGCCAGGGGGCTACATTTGTTCCCGCTTGAATCCGAAAACTCAAGCCGGTGGCATCATGATGGGGGATAATTTCTCCAAATCGTCCACAGCTAACGGCGAAGTAAAAGAGTTTTACGTTTTGCCAAAAGGTTTTTCCGGCGATTATCGGTTGTTGGTTCGTCGCGTTTGGGGTGATGTCACCGGAAACAAAGCGACGGTAACGATTCACAAGAACTTTGGCTCAAAAAATCAAGTCAGTGAGTCTCGCCAATTGCCTATCAATGGCAAGGGTGCTTTGGTGCTCTTCAATTTGGCCAATGGCAGACGGACAGAAAAAATTGCTGAAGACAGCTTGATCACGATTCCCGAAGAAACGTTTTACCAAGGGAAACAATTTGTTGCTCAACAACTCGCTGGTTCTCGCTCGTCGCGAGCCGTAAGTGACTATTATCGTTCTCGCTATGGCCTCGGTAACATTCCCGGCCCTGGAAACGACGGGGGTAATTTCTTACTCGACCAAGCGGCTCAATTGGCTCGACGCAGTACTGTGGGTTATCAACCAGTCATTACCACTCTCCCTGAGGGGGCGTTCATGACGGTGAATCACGCTACGACAGCTGACCGCTTGTATGTCTTCGTCAGCGTTAGCCCAAACTTCACCGGTATTACTGACGTGTTTACGTTCAACTTCACCGGCACTGCAGGAAATGCAACCGGAGCAGGTGGAGCGGGCGGAGCAGGT
>JBGSIY010000915.1:0-2757 GCA_041742275.1 Pirellulaceae bacterium
AAAGGTACCCTGACGACACCCCAACCCGGAAAGCCACGCCGCGGATTGTTCCCCTGAGAGCGACTCACCTGAGAGCAAATAACCGGGCCCGATAAAATGGGTCGCAGTGACCTCAACAGTCTCTCCGTTGAGGACGACCGAACGGTAACTCGCCGCGGCAAACGCACCGCCGGATTGTTTCGAAAGCCAGTCGTCGACCCCGGTTCCGAAGGCAAATAGGTCATCGAACGGGCGATCGACGGGGTGGAACTGCACATCTTCGCGAATGACATAGCGATCAAAATGTTGATGCAATTTTTCGAGTTCGCCGCTCGGGATTATTAAATTCAAATGGTCGGTATGGCATTGAATCAAGGTCCACCCCATCGTTTTTCCCTTGCCATTTAAAACAAAGGCCTCGGTGGATTCACCCGGTTGCAACGCGCGAATGTTGGCCGTGCAAAAATTGTGTAACCAACTTGCGCGGTCCTTTCCCGTGAGTCGCAAGCGATCGAAGCGGACTGGAACAACACTGCAAGAAAAATTTGAAGACATGCTGCTGACTTCCGAATGGGAATAGGGTGCAACTTTACTAAACAAAGTTGGTTGCGATAAATCAAGAGTTACTGTTCTTTGATCAGGCATTGGTGAGCGTCACGCAGGATGCCACTGCGACCGTTGCGATCGATCAAACGGCGGATTTCATCTAAGTCGCTCACAAAACCGAACCCCAACGACTCCGTTTCATTTTGATTGAGTTGCGAATGTAAGTAGACCGGATGTCTTTTGCAGATGGAGGCAATTTGCCGAGCGATCTGCGGGGCGTTTTTAGGTAAATCGATTTCGTCAGTGACAAAGCCAAGTCGAACGTCGCGGGGCGGAAGCGAATGGAGACCACAACTGATCAAAATCGCGCCTTGATTGACAGTGCATTCGTCGGCGGCGATGAGCGCGTTGGCCACGTCTTGCCATGATTGCTGAAATTCGGCCGACTCAACGGTGCCCACGACAAAATCTTGTTTGGACGTCATTGGCACTTGCCAAACGCGGGCCAAGTCCTGCATGGCGCGACGGTTCACTGCCTCGCGTTCGCCAAAACGGATCGACTCGATTTGGTTGCCGGGTGCCAAGGCAATTTGGATGTTGATGAAGGTGCCGAGGTTACGGTTGATTTGACGAATCTCGGCCGCTTGCTGTTTCGAACTCAATTCCGCGTAGCGAGTTTTGTTTTCTTCGCCCGTGAACGCTGGGACAATGCAATCAACGTATTGGGGATCCTCACGTGAGGATAGGCAAGCGATAGGGATCACCACATCGGCATCAAACAACACGCGATTCACATACAACGCTTGATCATCGGCACCCACGGCCAGCATCGCAAGTCCGTTGGGGTCAGCCGCGTCGTGTCGAATCACATTGCCGACCGTTTCACTTTCTCGGTGATTCCAAAAATGTTCCCAGGCCAGAGGTGAGACTGCAATCGAAACCTGTGCTTGCAGTTCCGCATGCAAGCGTTGAGCCAACAGGGCCGCTACTTCGTTGGCCACGGGCGAGTCATCTTGTACTACCAGTGCGACCTGGTCGCCAGCTAAAACCGTCTCACCCAAACCTGGATATTCGAGAGGTTCATTCCAAATACGTTCAATCCAATCCGACATGGAGATCTGATCGACATTGGCCGCAATGGGGTTGAGTAAGGTCAATGATAGGTTTCCGGAAGAAAGTTCGCGGACAATTTCGGCGGTCAGAAGAGGCTGATTTTGGGTTTTGCCCATGAGAAACGACGACTTATCTGAATGAAAACGGATAAAAAAACGGCGATGAACACGGCCGAGAACTTCGATCTTATCGTTTTCAGTTTCCAGGCGTCAACGTGGCAGAAAGTCATCAGATCGACGTTTACCCAATCCAGTCAATTCGAGTAGTATTTTGACAGCATTTTTCCGTAACCGCATTACTTGATATTTCTCTCAACTTTGTTGAAAAAACGAGTCCTATGAAGCCCCTATTAAAGTGGAGTCTGCTTTTCACGGCACTTGGCGTTCTCTCGGCCGCGGGTGGTTGCCGCAACGCGCCGCTGGATCCGGAAGTGGCCGACCCGTCGGGAGTGTTTGCGGATGGTCTGTCAGCGGAGTCCATTTACCAGGCGACGTTGTCCGCCTATGCCAATGCCCAAGCCTATTCGGACAAAGCCACCCTTTATTTAAGTTATCAAATTTCAGGCAGGAACATCCAGGAACAACAACCTTGGCGCCTGTCTTGGCAGATCGACCGAGCTCGACAGCAGGAACCTTTGGCAGCCGAGTGGTACAATGCGGAACTGCGAAGTGACGGGGTCCGGACAACGTGCTATGTCTATGACATTGACTCGGGGAACCTCGACGGGCAGTGGCTGGTGGTGAACGAAAGTGGTAGTGCGGGTTTGAGTCGCATTTTGTCTGACTCAATTGCGCGTTATTTTTGCGGCGGGTATTCCGAGATTCCGTTGGATGAAACGCCGTCAGCGATGATGGATCGATTGGTTCCTCCCACGCTGGGGTGGCTGACTGGAAAGCTTGCTTGGCCGTTGCTGGATGCCAAACAAAAAATGATTCGTTTGAAAGACGCTCGCGTTGATGATCAACCTTGTTACCATCTGCAAGTGGGCGAAGGGCCCCGTGCCTGCGAGTTGTGGATCGATCAAGCCAGTAAAGTAGTGCGGCAGATGACTTTGCCCACCGCCCTGTTGGATGGCGGAGTGACACAAAGTGGCGAGGTGAATGAAATTCAATTTTTTGC
>JBGSIY010000916.1:0-4654 GCA_041742275.1 Pirellulaceae bacterium
CCTTGCGCGCGGCGATAAAGCTAATCGCCATCACAATCGGCATGATAGAAATGGCTGTCAGAGCCAGTTGCCAGTTCAACGAAAATAAGATGACAATCGCAATCAATAAACGAACAATCGCTACGCCCGGCGAAACGATCGCCATTTCAAACAGGCCGGTGGTGGTATTCACATCGTCGGTCAACCTAGAAATGATGCCGCCCGTTTTCATTTCGGATAACTTTTCCAGCGGCAACCGGAGCATGCGGTCAAACAGACTCCTTCGCAAATGCAGAATCACACTGATATTGAGCAGATGTTGGCGATAGTTTTTCCAGATACCCAGGACTTGAGCCACGACCACGGCGCCGAGGGCGATCCCCCCAATCCAGTTCAACGCCGTCAGTTTCTGGTCTCCACTAATTTCGTCGTTCAGCAAGATCTGATCAATAATGTACCGATAGAACAGAGGCTGGACCAAATCGATAGCAGCAATAAACAAGGCCAGGGTAACTAAAAGGCTAACGCTGTAAGTATGCTTGCGCAGCTCCCTAACGTAATGCCCCATGTAGCGGCGTTGACGCAGCTTTTTTTCTTTTTTCTTTTGAATCCCAGTTTCTGAATGAGTCGAATTGGGATCAGCCGCAGTTTTTTTTTCCTCAGCCTGATTGACCGATGGGTTTTCGTCATTCAGCTCATTGCGTTTGAACCGTTCCAGAAATTGGGCATAGCGTCGACGAGAAGACTTGGGCAGAGGTTCGATCATTTACGCAAGGTTTCATCTGTAAATCTGTGGAGTTGTAGGGGCCAAGCCCAATAGTTTACCGTTTTTGGTATTTAAAAATATTGGTGCTTGCAGGCAAAAAGGCAAATTGACGTTAACCGCCTAAGTTGGGCAAACCGGGACGGAGTCCGCAAACGGGTCGTTTTTGGGAACTGCCCGATTTGGGACCTTGGCGTCTTTCAGTTTCAGGGGAGATGGCCAATAATAAGAGCTCGGAACTTGTCTTTCAGACGACAGTATCGGCAGTGGTCATTCTACTGCCCGGGTTTTTGACATAGACGCAAGGCTTTGGGAAGCCGGTTCAAACTTTGTACTTTAATGGAGAATTTTTAATGAAGCGATACAGGTTGGCAACGGCGAGTTTCGCCATGACGATTGCCGCTACTTTGATAGGCGGAGCTTCCGCGCAAGAATTGGATCAGACGACGTTTGACACTTCGATTCGAATTCAAGACGACTTGTTCATGCACGTGAATGGCACTTGGCTCAAGACAACAGAAATTCCCGGCGACAAATCGAACTATGGGTCTTTCATTGCCTTAGATGATCTCTCGCGTGAACGAATTCGCGAAATTGTCGAGGAGTCGGCCAAGTTAAAACATGCGCCCGGTTCCACGGGCCAGAAGGTCGGCGATTTCTATCGCAGCTTCCTGGATGAAGCGACCATTAATTCCCAAGGCGTGATTCCCGTTATCAACGAGCTGAATAAAGTTTCTGAGCTCAAGACCCACGCCGACGTGATTGCCCATTTTGGGCGTTTGGGTGAAATTGGCGTGGGCTCGCCGATGGGGCTCTTCGTTTCGATCGACCGCAAAAATTCCACGCAATACGTGCCCATTTTGGTACAGACGGGAACAACGCTCCCCGATCGTGACTATTATCTCCAGACAGAAGAAGAGAAATACAAGGCGGCTCGCGAAGCACTTGTGATTTACATCAACCGTTTGTTTGAACTGGCAGGATTGGAATCGAAAAATCCTGGCGAGACAATATTGGCATTAGAAACTCGCATCGCCGAAGCCCAATGGCCGCGGGTTGAAATGCGCGACGCGGAGAAAACCTACAACAAGTTTCAAACGAGCGAATTAGAAGGACTGGCAAAAAACATTAAGTGGCCTGAATTCTTCGCTGCCGCAGGCTTGGATGGCATCCAGGAAGTGAATGTGATGACCCCGAGTTTCTTCGAACAACTCGATGCCATCATCGTTGAGACTCCCGTAGAGACTTGGAAAGCCTACCTGCATTATCAAATCCTCGACTCGTTCGCCCCCTACATGGCCAAGGAATTTGACTTGGCTCACTTTGAACTCCACAGCAAGCAACTCGCCGGGACAACAGAGCAAGAGCCTCGTTGGAAACGTGCCGTCGGCTTACTCGGCGGTGCTCTGGGAGAAGCTGTCGGGGAACTTTACGTTGAGAAACATTTCAAACCGGAAGCCAAAGAGCGAATGATCGAACTTGTTCAAAATTTGCTAAAGGCGTTCGACTCCAGCATCGACGAACTGACATGGATGACCGATGAAACTAAAGTTAAGGCGAAAGAGAAACTTTCCAAGATCAATACCAAAATCGGTTATCCGGATGTTTGGCGTGACTACTCGGCGTTAGAGGTAGTCTCCGGTGACTTGGTCGGCAATGTGATGCGTGCGGCTCAATTTGAGCACAATCGACAAATCAATAAGTTGGGCAAACCGATCGACCGAAATGAATGGGGAATGACTCCTCAAACGGTCAATGCCTATTACAATCCGGCCATGAATGAGATTGTCTTTCCGGCGGCGATTCTGCAATCACCGTTTTTTAGCATGACGGCACCCGATGCATTGAACTATGGAGGGATCGGAGCGGTCATCGGTCACGAAATCAGTCATGCTTTTGACGACCAGGGGAGCCGCTACGATGGCGATGGCAATCTAAAAAATTGGTGGACGGACGCTGATCGTCAGGCCTTCGAAGCCCTGACGAAACAACTGATCGATCAATACAAGGAGTACGAGCCGTTGCCAGGCCAAAACGTTAATGGCCAATTAACGTTGGGTGAAAATATCGCCGACCTTTCCGGTCTGGCGATCGCTTACAAGGCCTACAAAATTTCTCGCGAAGGAAAAGAACCGGAAGAGATGGCGGGTTGGGACGGAGATCAATTGGTATTTATCGGATGGAGCCGCGTCTGGCAGCGTAAATATCGCGACGCCGAGATGGTCCGCCGTTTAGCCATTGACCCTCATTCACCATCACAGTTCCGCGCAAACGGCCCCGTGATGAATATCGATGCCTTCTATTCGGCTTTTGAAGTAAAAGAAGGCGATAAGCTTTTCAAACCCGCTTCCGAGCGGATTCGAATTTGGTAGTTTTCCGAGAGGTTGATCTCTCAGATTTTTGAGGCTGGTGGCCAGGTAGTAAAACGGTCACCAGCCTTCTTTTAATCTTCCTCTGGCAGCCGTGGAATCGCGCTGCGGTACGATGTCAAAACGTCTGCTGATTTATGGCTTTCACGAACCCGAACTTGCAAGTGCTGTCGAGCTGGCAATTCAGGACTGTGCGGTCGTCGCTCATTGGATCGGTCGCAATGGTCCGCAACGAACGTTTGACGAAGACATCATTCAATGGCATTTGGGCCAGATTGAACTGGACTCCCATCCTAGTAAATCAACGCATCAAACAGCCGAAGGTATCATCGCCGCCAATTGGCCTCAGTTGCGTGAGCAACTGGTCAGAAACCCTGCCTGTCAGTCGATAGACGATGAATCGCTCCACCTGTTCGCGGTCAAGTTGGCCGTAAAATTTCTTCATGTTTTACGAGACCAAAGAATCGATCAACTCTTTTTTCAAAATCTTCCTCATGAGGGTTTTGAATACGCGCTTTATCTCGCGGCCCGCCACTTGGGGTTGCCGACGGTGATGTGTTATCAATCTGTCTTGCCAAATCGTTTTTTTTATTGCCGCGATTTATGTGATTTCGGTTTCTTTCAGACCTGTGATTCTGTCCCCGTCGTCGATATTCAGGTCCCCCGCACATTTCGAAAGAAACTTTTTTATATGGAGAATGTGCCGCTGGTTTCGGAGGGTGGCCTAAGCCTCAAAGAGCGAATCGAACATCTGCGTTATTGGATCAAAGCGGTCAAACAGCGACTGGGCTACTATCGCTTGATCAATAAACGCCCTCGTTCGATCGACCCGGACCGTGAATATGCCTGGCAGATGATGCGTACGATTGACAAGCGTTTTAAGCTGACACGGCCCTATGTTTATTTCCCATTACATTTGCAACCCGAACTGACCACGTCCGCCATTGGGCATCACTATTTTGATCAATTATTGGCGGTCGAAGAACTTTCTGCTTGGTTGCCTCGCGGGGTGAGTTTGGTGCTGAAGGAGAATCCCAAGCAAGATCACCGTTGGCGAAACGCAGAATTTTTTCAACGAATTCGCAAGCTTAAGAATGTCGTTTTGGTCCCGACCCAGACCGATACCTACGAGCTTTTGGAACAATGTCAATTTGCGGCGACGATAACGGGCACGGTAGGCTGGGAGGCAATTAGCGGGGGGAAAAACGTTGTCGTCTTCGGGCACCCTTGGTATTTGTCGCTGCCAGGGGTCCACTATTGGCGCAGAAAACCCAAGTATGAGGAGGTGCTCAATCGCAGTTGGGATCATACCGAATTTTGCCAAGCAGTCTCGGAGCTTGCCGCTAAGGGGCGGCTGGGAATCGTCGACGTAAATTATTGCCGGGCCGCGCCGGATCACGATCCTGCCTGCAATACGCACCGCATCGCTGCGTTTATCCGATCCGAACTAATTTCCGCAAACGTTGCAGAGCCGATGGTTTAGGCTGTTTCGCATAAACGACTTCGCCTTTGAATCGCCCATAGTTCCATGACTCGGGCTGAA
>JBGSIY010000917.1:0-5749 GCA_041742275.1 Pirellulaceae bacterium
GGCGCATTACGGTCGTTGTTCGTTGAGCGAACATTGCTGGGAAACCCTTGTGCGACTCGCGACACTAGGAATCCATCGGGGCCTCGGCCGTTAAAAAAAAGAGCCAGGCAGATTTGAGGTGGATAAATCTGCCTGGCTCACTAGGACTTTCGTCCAGTTGTTTTGGATTGGGCAATCCGACGGGTTAGGTAAGTTCCCCGTCTAATTCGTCACGACCATGGGGGGTAGCTGGTTCTCCGTCCAAACCGAGTTCGGTTTGTAACGATTCAAAATTTCGGAAGTGGGCATCGCTTGAGGAATGGACATGCTCGGCTTCGGTAATAAAACGAATGTTCTCGTCGCACAGAATACCGTTTTGTTCCAAAATATGTTCGAAAGGCTCGAGGGGACTGCCGTATATGATCAGCAGTTTGTGTTCATCGAACTGGACTTCTTGGGGTGTTCGCGGGTTCAACACGGCGATCCCGGTGCATCCATCGTTGGTCAGTAGGTTCTCATACTCCCAGAGAATGCTGGTGAGAACGGGCATATCGATTTGCTCGCGATACAGGTCCAGGTGCCCGGTCACGTCATGGTTGTGGCTGGTTTCCAGCACAACGTCAACGGTTTGCCCCAGGCGGTTGACCAGTTGCATGAAGACGTTGAAGAGGATTTCTTTGGACGCCGCCGCCATGATGACAGGCACGCGAGCGCTCGTTTCTTCGTCTACATAAACGTCGTGCCGATAGCCTTGGGTTGGTTTGATTTTTCGATCGAGTCCAGGGCGGACGGCGTCGGTCAGTTCAAAGTCATCATAATATGATTGTTCGAGATGACGCGTGAGGTCGCTGGCGGAAGGGTCTCGCTGAGAGGTGCTTCCTGGCTTAAAGCCTGTGGCTTGCTCGAACACGTTGGCGAAAAATTGATTGAGAAATTCCATGGGTCTACAAGATTGAATTTGTCGATTGGGAAATGGGTGATGCCGTATGCGAACCCTTTCAAAGCTAGGTTACAAACGCCTAGTAAGTCGGTTGTTAAATCCGAGGAGGAGGGGGAAAAAGTAGATTTGTTAAAAGGGCTTGCCTGACTAACCCCTACAGACGATACAATGAATTTCGGTCGATTGTTTTTGGGGACTTAGGGGAGTGAATATGGGCGTTGAGGGGGTGCCATCTGCTGCAAAACAACCTGTCTTGCAGACACCGCGTTTGCTGTTGCGACCCTTTCGAGGGGACGACGACATTGCCTTGCAATCTCAAGCCAACGATCGAGAGATCGCGGCGATGACTCGCTCCATTGAGCATCCCTATCCCATGGAGGATGCTCAAAACTGGATTGCCTTACATCCGCAATTTTGGCGCGATGGCGTGGCGGCGATCTTCGCCATTTGCGATCGCCATGAGGGGAAATTGATGGGAGCTGTGGGATTGGAGATTTGTCGGATCGATCATTATGCCGAGTTGGGATATTGGATCGGGCGAAAATTCTGGGGGCAAGGACTGGCGACAGAGGCAGCAGGCCGCGTACTGCAATTTGGTTTTGAGGATCTTGGATTAAACCGAATTATTGGGCACCATATGACGCGGAACCCCGCTTCCGGGCGGGTCATGCAAAAAATCGGAATGCAACCCGAAGGGATTCTGCGGCGGCACGCCAGGAAATGGGGCGAGTACTTCGATGTGGCCATTTATGGCATTCTTGCCAGTGAACTTCCACGAGGATCATAACGAAATCAGCAATTTTTTGACAATACTTGCCATTGCGGCCAAATAAATTTGAAATAGAAATGGACACGCGAGGGAGGCCGCAATTGGATTAATATTGCCAGCGATTCAATTGAGGGCAGCCTTTCGTTAGTCCATCGGGTTCATTCAGCCCAGCTCCAGGCGTTCGAGTCTTTTGTGCCTTTCGTGTTTGTAACACCTAGGAATGAATATGATGCCGACAGAGTAATACGTATTCGTTTTGAGGATTCATTTAACCACGAAAAATACGAGACGCTCGAACGACGGCAATATACATAATGAGGGAAACGGGTTCTTCCGGGCAGCCAAAAATGCTTTTTGGATGGCGTTATGCTGTAAGTGGCTTTGTTTTCGGTGTTTTGAATAATCAAGACGCCTGAGGACGCGGAAAGGGGGTACATGGGAAAAGCCACTGATTTTGTCTAAAATGGGATTGTCTAGAATGGCTTGAAATAGTTGCCAATAAACGAGAAGGTCGAGCGAATAGTCTGCGGCCTAAAGTGCTAAAGCGTGTGCTGTTCCGGTCGTTCGTTGGCCCTATCGGATTGGGGGGGAGATTCCTCGATTGCAGCCCGTGATCCATTTCGAAAAACGGCATTAGAGAGAGGTTGGCAAAAATGACTTCTGATTCTTCGACAAATGAGCAGCAGGGGACGAGTGAACGGCAGGGAACCAAAGTGACGTTTTTGGACCAAACGGGAGCCAAAAGTGTGGAGGCGGTGGTGGCTCATACCGTTTCCGTCAAAAAAATTCTTCCGAGCATAATTACAAAAATGAATTTGCCTGTGATCGGACCCGATGGCCAACCGATGAGCTACAGCCTGGACCATAAAGAAGGTGGACGCCGACTTTTGGAGGGGGAAACGCTCGTAGCTGGAAACGTCAAAGATGGCGATCATTTGATTATCTATCCCGAAATCGTCGCGGGGTAGTGTTTGCAAGGTTTTGAAATCGGACGGTATTGGGCCGACCGCCGAAGTGGGCCACGGGGAACATGGGATGTGGCCCGGCTAGGGGCGTGTTGGCAGTTTCGATGAGTTTCATTGGGTTCGAACGGGGTTTGCATGAGTCGATCTCCACGTGATCGTAGATTGATAGCCGACGCGGAAGCGATTGGCCAGCTCGTGCGCGATAGTTCGATTTTGCAAGCTGATGGGAAGGGTTCGCCGCCGAATCAATACCGGTTGCGATTCTCGGGTCGCGGTTTGTCCGTCAATCGGGCCGGGAACGTTGTGCCTCAAGACTACCATGAATTGATCGTGGAATTAGGGGCGGCCTATCCGCGTCTGATGCCGACATTGCATTGGAAGACGCCTATCTTCCACCCGAACATTTCCTCCAATGGTGTCGTTTGTTTAGGTGGGTACGGAACGCATTGGGTGCCCAGTCTGACATTGGCCGAGTTGTGCAATATGCTGTGGGACATGATTCGTATGAAGAACTATGATGTCAACAGTCCTTATAACCGTGAGGCTGCGGCGTGGATTCGCGACCAAACCGTGTTGTCGCTTCCCCTGGATTTGCGGCCACTGCGAAATCGCGTTCAAGTTCTGGCTCCTCCTGGGGTTTCAACCCGCACGGCGGACGCGGACTCCGATTCGGGAATTCAAATCATTGAGACGGGAATTGAGGTCTTGAAATCCGGGGGTGGCCAGCCAGCGAAATCGGATGTTTTCTTTATCAATTAAACTGAAACGGCGGGATGGTCAACAATCGCAAGGGTGGCGAAGAGGCATCGTTAGCCTCGAATATCGACACGGCAACCGCGGACACGGAAGTGTTGGGGATTGGCGAGGAGGGGCGCTATGATCGGTTGCAATTGATTGGCTGGTGGGATCAATCTCGCTTGCAGCGTTCACAGGTAATGGTCGTCGGTGCCGGGGCACTCGGAAACGAAGTCATCAAAAACTTGGCCTTAGTGGGCGTCGGCCGCATCCTCATCTTAGACTTCGATTTGATTGAACGCACCAATCTGTCTCGTGCCGTTTTATTTCGTGAGCGTCATTGCGGGTTAGGCAAGGCCGAAGTGGCGGCGGCGATGGCCCGGGAGTTGAATCCCGACTGCACCATCGTTGGGCGACAAGCCGATGTGGTTTATGACATCGGTTTGGGCGTTGTGGCTTCGATGGATGTTGTCATCTGCTGTGTCGACAACCGCGAAGCTCGTCTGTGGATCAACCGCATGTGTTGGAAAACAGGAGTTCCTTGGGTCGACGGGGGAATCCAAGAAATTAGCGGCGTGGCCAAAACCTTTGTGCCACCCGACGGCGGGTGCTATGAATGTACCATGACCGAAAACGATTATCGCATGCTGCAATTGCGTTACAGTTGCCCTTTGTTGCGTCGGGAGGATATTCAAGAAGGTAAAGTACCAACGGCGCCGACCATTGCGGCGTTGATCGGTGCCTTGCAATCGCAGGAAGCGTTGAAGATATTGCATGGTCGCCAGGTGGGGGCCGGCATGGGTTGGGTCTTCAATGGTGATGCCAATCGGTTTTACGGAACCGAGTATCCGGTGCGTGAAGACTGTCTCTCTCATGAATATTACACGAATATCCAGGGGGTGCCATTGAGTGCGTTGGTCAACACGGCCGAAGATTTAATGAAAGCGGTTGCACTGGAATTTAATAAATCGGTCGATGCAATTGAGTTGGACCGAGATGTGTTGTTGGAATTGGTTTGCGATCAATGTGAACGGCGAGATCCGCAGATCGGACCTTTAAATCGCGTCACTTTACGCGAGGCAGCCTGTCCGATTTGTCATTCGCTACGGCGCCCCGAGACGACCTGTATTGTTCCCTTTGGCAGCGAATTGTCGCGTCACCGCCTCGTCGAATTAGGCGTGCCGGCATTCGATGTTGTCAAGGTTAAGTCGGGCGATGAAACGGTCTGGATTCGTTTAGATGGTGACGCCGATTCCTTGTGGCAGGTGCCCGCATTGACTGGCCTTTCGGCAGAAGTGCCTTCTGACGCGTGCAGCGACGAGGCCGACGATGGCCGATGAAATTGAGTTTGGTGAAATGAAATCGGATTCACCGATTCCAGGTCTGAGACCCGATGAAAACCACTTTTACGCGGTCGTCGGCATCAATGAAACGGTTGGCCCGGAAGATCTACCTGTCTTTGTCGACATCGATGTCATGCGGGAATTGGAGTTACATGCCCAGGCGAACACTCAGGTCGAGTTGGGTGGCGTGTTGATGGGTCGGCAGGGAGTGGATGGCACGGGAAGACATTTTGTCGTCGTGCTCGACAGCATTCGCGCACAACACTTTCAAGCCACGCGCGGGAGTTTTAAATTCACTCACCAAACGTGGCAACAAATCACCCGCGATCGAATAAAAATGCCAGCCGATTTGCAAATGGTAGGATGGTATCATACGCATCCGGGATGGGGTGTCTTCTTGTCGGGGATGGATGATTTCATTTGCGAGAATTTTTTCAACCGACAGCTGGATCTCGCATTGGTGCTGGATCCACTCCAAGGGGAAATAGGATGGTTTCAGTGGGATGAACAGGGTGCGACACGTTTGACCTCGGCAGTTTATTTGATCGGGCATCGACACCGAGTTGACGAATTGAGTGACTACGCGAACGAACTTCGAGCGGGAGGGACCATGATCGATAAACAGAAAGTCAACACGAGCCAGAGTTTTGAGAGGGGAACCACCGTGCAAATCATCGAACGTTCAAATCCGCTGCCTTGGGTTTTGGCTGCAATGATGGCTCTCCAGTGGGTCGCCATCTTGATGTTGGTTTGGCAAGTTGGGTTCGTGACGCCTCAGCGAACAGGAGGTGAACGTGGAGCTGAATTGAGTAATGTCGATCAGCATCGACTGTTGTTGCTCGAACGCGAGAATCAATTGCTGAGTCAGTTAGTGCGGGAAGTCATTCGTGAGCCAAATCGTGAATTATCGACCGTTCAACAGTTGGCGCAATCGGAGTTGGCAAAAGAACGTTTGAGTGCGGCTGTCGATTCCCATTTGGTCCGAATCGAAGCCTTGAGTGAGTCGGTACAAGCGTTG
>JBGSIY010000918.1:0-26823 GCA_041742275.1 Pirellulaceae bacterium
TACAGCGCGTTCGTGGTGATATCTCCGAGCTTTGTCAACAGTTTCCTGTGCCGGCCCAAGCGATGACCGTATAAACACCGGGCTGCATCCATTGAGTCGGTATGTGCGGTTGGAGGAGAACGCGAACACGCCGCCGTGCCAGCGATTCGAGGCCTGCCTCAGCCTGTTCTAAACAGGTGTTAGAGTTCCGGCGCTTGGTTCCTCACCATTGTAGATCGTTTGATTAGTCTCGTTTCGCGGCGGAATCGGTTGGAGGTTCCGCCGGGGGATCGTAAACAGATTCCAATATTTGCGCGATTTCGTCTTCTTCGCTCGACCAAATCATGGTGCCGACCACCAGCAAAACCAGACCTACAGAAACCCACAACGGATGAATCGGCACTTGCTCCTGAGGCGTGACTTCGTGCGGTTCGAGCCAATTGCGGGCATCTTGCCAGCCAAATCGAGTTTTACGATAGGGATTGGCTTGCGTGTCCGGCGGTTGGGGGGATCTGGAGGGCTCGTTCTGCAAGACGAAACCGGCAGTCAGTGCCAGTAAAAGCATGCCTATCTGAAGGGATTTGGCGAACATTGCCGGGGTCTCGTGGGTCATTATTCAGGAAAAAGAGCACGATCAAACATGTTTTCTTGATCAATGCAATCAGAGTGCCGATTATAAATTGCCCTGATTTGCGGTTCTTACAATAACAATGCTGTGAAAACGCAACATTCGAGGTGACCCCACGTTGACAAAAAACAGCACATGTCGAAATTGAAGGACATGGCTCACGGAGCACTGCGGGCGGAGAAGTTTCAAATTTGCCCAATCCCTACGACTGTGCGGAGTGTCTTGTCCGCCGTCAAGCGGTTTCTTTGGGCGAAAAATTCCGATGAAAATCGTAGTTGACAAGTTTTTTTGTTCAACGTTGACCTCGCGAGTTAGACTTAAGTGAAGAGGTCATTTTTCTGTGAGAACAGGTCATGGTAAATCAAGAACGCATTAAACGAAAACTACTGATTCGAGAGGCCGAAGGCTATCTCGATCTGATTAGCGTTTTTGATGACCGCTGGCAGTTAGATCCGCATCATTCTGAGGTAATCGCAGCGCGAGCCATTGAGTGTTTGGATCAAATTGAAAATCCCCAGAGCTTTCTGCCGCACATCTTATTTCTTAAAGGCCAAATTCATCGGGTGACAGGTCGGTATGCCGAAGGGGCTAAGTTTCTCGAAGGATCGTTGGAGATAGAACCTGAGAACTTGCACACGCTCTTGGCGTTGGCTTGGTGCTACAAACGTTTGAACCGCATTGATGCTGCAATTGAGGTCATGCGAGACGCCGTGCTGCTGGAGAGCGAAAGTGGAATCACCCACTACAACCTCGCCTGCTATCTAGCGCTGCGTTCCCTCACCAAAGAGGCTTGTCATCATCTGGCGATCGCATTGGAGATTGATCCCAAGTACCGCAGTTATGTGTACGCTGAATCGGATTTTGATTTGATTCGCGACACACCTGATTTCCAAGCCGCGTTGTCGATCATCGTTTGATGGAGCCTTACGGAGGATTGGTAGGGCCGCGCCGCGCCTCGCATCGATGTTGACTCAGCACTCTCGCCTGGGCATCAAAAACAGGCCGACAGGTATTGCCGGAAGCCAATTGCGGCTGGTGCCTTGGGTTCGAGGGTTGCACTTCAGGCAGCTCATGTTGGCTGGTGGAACAAGAAATCGTGTGCACCCGAGGGATCCCTTTTCAGGTGAGGTTCCGCGTGTCGCGTAGCATCGATTTTTTGCCATCTGACTTTGTCGAACGCATGCGAGGGATCATACCACCCCCAACTTGGGATGAGTTCTTGGAGAGTTTTCAGTTGCCGCGCCGAGCCGCGCTGCGACTCAACCCGCTGCGGAATTCCCCGGAGTTGACGCGGCAGCGGATAGAGGAGGCGGGGATCGCGTTGACCCCGCAGTTGTGGTCACCGCATAGTTTTTCGTTTCCGGCAGAATTGCGGAGCCGTGTTAGTCATTTACCGGAAAGCGGTGAAGGGCTGTTTTACATGCAAAGTCTATCGAGTCAGCTGGCCGCAGTCCTCTTGGGCCCCCGTCCGGGCGACCAGGTACTGGATCTAGCGGCGGCGCCCGGGGGCAAGGCCGCTCATCTGGCCGCCATCATGGAAAACCAAGGGCTATTGTCCTGCGTGGAACCAATTCGCTCGCGTTTTTTTCGGCTGCACGCGAATCTAAAAACGCAAGGAGTCACGATTGCCAAGTTCTATCAGACCGATGGTCGTACGGTGGGCAAAAAAGTAGGGGAACGCTTTGACCGTGTTCTTTTGGACGCACCTTGCAGCAGTGAAGCCCGCTTTTCAGTTCACGATCCAGATTCCACGAAGACCTGGAGTCCCCGAAAAATTCGCGAGACCAGTCGGAAGCAATCGGGCCTGATCCTCAGCGCCTTCGACGCGTTGAAACCGGGGGGGAGGTTGTTGTATTCGACCTGCAGCTTTGCACCCGAAGAAAATGAAGGAGTGGTCGCCGTATTGTTGAAGAAACGATCGGACATGGTAGAAGTATTGCCTGCGACGTTGGACGGTCATCAGCTGAATCAATTCGACATCCCTGCCTTACCGGGCTTGGTGACCTACGCCGGCGAGGACTTGCCGTCATCCCTCTTGAACACAGTTCGAATACTTCCGAATGCCCAATTCGAAGGTTTTTATTTGGCGCTGTTGGGGAAAAAAGAATGACCACTAGTCGTCGGCCTTGTTGGACGCATTTTTTGGCCGAGTGACTCTAGGAGAATGTATCTCCGATTTGAACTGGGTACCCGCGCAGGAAGGCTTCGATCGGCATATTCTTTTTGCCGGCGGGTTGGACTTCCAAGAGGGACAGGTGCCCCTTACCCGTTTGAATTATCAATGAGTGGCGATCGACGTGGGCGACCTCCCCTGGCTGACACGAGGGCAAGTTGTTGGGGTCGTCAACAACAGCAGTGCGGTTCACGATCAGACGTAGTGGTTCTGCTTGAGGAGTGCGTTGCCAGTGCGTGTACGTGCCGGGCCATGGTTGAAACGCGCGGACTTGATTGACAATTTGGCGAGCCGTTCGTGCCCAGCGAACCAAACCGTCTTCCTTGCGCAACCGCCGGGCTGATGAAACACGCTTCGGATCTTGGGGTAGACCCAGTTCAGAATGGCCGTCCCATTGCTCGAGGCGTTCGATGGCCGAGAGTACAGGCGCGACGCCCAGGGAAGCCAACCGGGGTTCGACGTCGGCCGCCGATTCCGTCACAGGAACGGATAGTTGTGCCGTCGTCAACACGGGCCCGCCATCCAGTTTCCGCGTCATGTGAATCACAGAAACGCCGAGGACGTCGTCGCCGTGATAGATGGCCCAATTGATCGGTGCCGCCCCGCGATAGCGAGGGAGCAAAGAACCATGCAAGTTGATGCCGCCCAGTCGACTGGCGTCTAAGCAATCATTTGAAAGGATTTGTCCGTAATCGCAAACGACAAACAGGTCGGCCGCATGCTGCTGAAGTTCGCCGACAAATTCAGTTGCGTTGGCATCGATGGGAGAGAGAATCGGCAGTTGATATTCCAGACCAAGATCGCGCATGGGGTTGGCGGCGGACTTGCGCCGTCTTCCGGCATCGTCGATGGGGCGAGTGACTAGGGCTGAGATGGTATGTGTGGAGGTTAGCAACGCCCTGAACGTAGGAACCGCAAAGGGCCCGGTTCCAAACATGACAATTTTCACTTCAACTACTCACTTGGCAAATTGGGGTTGGGGCTAACAGTATTGTCGTTCCAGGGTCGCTAGACGCGCGGCAATTTCTTCATTGCTGGGGATCCGTTTGGATTCTTGAAGATTTTGGATTTCCAAATCAAACTCTTCGATTTGGTCTTCAATGCGCCGTTTTTCGCTGTCGTCGAGTCGGTCGACGAAGAGGGTGCCGTTGAGGTGGTCGTATTCGTGTTGGATCACCCGTGCTAGCAGTCCGTCGGCCGTCAAATTTATTTCGTTTCCATTTTGATCGTAAGCTTGAACTTGAATTTGCTCGGGGCGGGCAATTTGGCCGTAAATTCCGGGAAAGCTCAAGCATCCTTCCTCGGCGGTCCCCTGGCCACGGGGGTTTTTGAGAACGGGATTGATAAAGACCATTTCGTTTCCGGACTTTTGATCACCGTCGGGATTGATCACGAACATTTGAAAGGGAAGGTCAACTTGGTTCGCTGCCAATCCGATGCCTTTAGCGGCATACATGAGCACAAACATTTCCTCGATGTAGCCTTTGATCGTTTTGTCGACTTTGCGCAACGGTTTCGACTGGTGCCGCAAAGTGGGATGGGGGTAGTGGATGATGTTCAACTGAAGTTCTCCGTCGCGTGAATTCATAACATGAGCTTATCAAATTCACTTCAATTTTAGATACTGCCCTATCAAAGAATCAAAATTTTTTTCGGGGTTTTGGAGTTTGTTGGGTGAGGTAATTCGCCACAAGATTGTGCCCGCAAAAAAACTCGCGAAATTTCGCCGAATAAATGGGGGCGTTTTTTAGATGCAACTTCAAATTGAAAATTCAAGTAGTGAACCGAAAAATATTTGAGGTCAGAACGAATTTTGAAAATTGTTCAAAGCAATGCTTGACACACGTGTTATCTTGAAGAGAATTGGCCCTCTCACATGCGATTTAGAAAATCGTGAGCGGTTCAGAAATCGAACGGGCGAAATCAATCCTGTTACTCAGGACTGCTGAATCATTTCTGTCCGAGTCGGTGGAAGCGGAGGGCGGAGTGCGAGTTGGGGCTCGATTGCCGGGCTTGAGTTTAAGGTCTGATATAAAGATCCTGAACGATAAAGATCCAGAACATCGTGGCAAAAGAACTTGAAGCGTGTTTTCCATTGAAAAACAAATTCAACTTGAAGTAGTGATTGTTTTTAGAATTAAGGCGTCACAGGTCCATTAGGGAATCAGTGGGCCATTAGGGAATCACAGATTATTAGGGGTTACTAAGGAATCACAGAGGCGGGGTTCAAGCGACGATAACCGGGTGGCGGCAACTGAGGGAAAACGACTGTCGATGGGCGGCCTGGGTCATGACTAACAAGGAATGGCTGGGGTCTGCTGTGTGGATTGGATTCCTCACCCTCTTATTCAGTGTTTTGATCGATGTGAACGGATAAAAGCTGGCGATTGGATGCGCGAAGACGATTTGGCTTAATCGGTCAGGTCCCATGACGAGGACCTAAAAAAGCACTTGTTTTTATTCCATTGACAATGGTAATTTATTAGCCTAGTCAGTGCACACGGCGTTTGGCAGGAAGTCAAACGCCGTTTTTCGTATGCGGCTCGGTTGTCAATGAGTCAAGCGAGATGGGCAGCACCAACACGGACCCAGTGGCGCCAACCACACCATCTATAAAAAACGCATGCTATAAAAAAATAATGGCATGAAAAACGCGTGGCGACCCGGCAACAACGTTTCGCAATGTTATTTGGGGAGGGGTGTGGAGCCATCGGGGTAACTGATGGGTACAGTTTGCAGGGGGGCTGGTCAATCATCAATCAAGGTTTGCACGGTACAGCCAAAGGCACGGTGCAGCCAATGGCACCGTGTAGCCAATGGCACCGTGTAGCTAATGCCATGGTCGTCGCTTCGTCGTCAGCGAGTGTGAGAAGTGAATTTTTATGAAACCTGGCCATTCACCGAGTCGTTGTCTGATCGCCTTTGGAGCGAATGAGGGAGATCCCTTGGCAACGCTGGAACAGGTCATCACGTTGCTCTCTGAATACGATATCGAGTTTTTATCCGTCAGTCGTCCGGTGGTAACCGAGCCGGTGGGCGGTCCTCCTGGTCAGCGGGCGTTTGTCAACGCCGTGATCCTGGCAGAGACTTCGCTGTCGGTAACGTCGGCGTTGGCTTCCCTGTTACAGATCGAATCTCGACTGGGGCGAATCCGAGCGGGACGGTGGGGTTCTCGTTTGGTCGATTTGGATTTGTTGTTGTTTGGTGATGAGCAATTGACAGCACGCGACGTGGAGGTCCCCCATCCACGGATGTCCTTTCGCCGGTTTGTATTGGAACCCGCCGTGGAGATTGCCCCGGAGTTTGTGCACCCGTCGTCGGGTTGCACCCTACAGCAACTTTGGCGAGCGATTGAAACGCGACGCGATCTTATTTTATGGTGGCGTCCCCGGCCGGAGTGGTTGCAGGAAGTGTTGAGCGAGCTTCAAGGCCAGATATGTGAAGAACCGCCGGAGGGCAGGCAGGACCTGGAAACGAGACCTCTGGAAATTTATAATTTGGGAGAAACGGGTTTTTATTTGGTTGTTGTCGACGACGAGCGTACGTTGCGAGAATGGGCACCTCTGGCGAAATTGCTTGTTTTTTCTCGACCTGAATCATTAGGGATATCTTCCCTGGTTAGTGGGCCCGTATTGTGTTTGGACGAAAACAGCGGTGGACCGGCCGAAGAATTGGCAGCGGCGATTTCCGGTCTTAAATTGCCTTAAACAGAGAGCGATTGAGCACGCCGGTAAATTTCCTCGACAATCTTGCTCCCGTTGAGGTCGTTCGGGTCGGTGCCATTGCCTGGGGGCGTGTTTTCCTCGGTGCAAGTTGGGCAACTGGAGCGAAAATGGCGTCATCTGCCGGTCGTTTAGGTCGGTGTTTGCCGTTCTGGGATCGTTCGTTAGAATCGAAACCGTTCAGGCAATCGCTTGGAGTACAGCGCCGTGTGTTTTGGTAGTGGTCAGTACCGAATTTGTTTTGTTCCGGGGCTACCTGATGTTGCCGCCCACAGTGAGACGAGGGAAGTAATGAGCCACGAGGATCGTCCAATGAGAATATTGTTTGCGTCCAGTGAAGTAGAGCCGTTTGCCAAAACGGGTGGCCTCGCTGATGTCTGTGGTGCACTGCCGCGTGAGCTGGAGCGGGCCGGGCACGAGGTGGTTGTATTTATGCCCGCCTATCGAACCGTGCGGCGATGTGGGCAAATGATCACCGCCACCGGTATTGAAATGGCGGTACCCGTCGGCTCCAAGTTAGTTACGGGTCGATTGTTGGAAAGCCGCCTGCCCGGCAGCAATGTTGTTGTCTATTTGGTCGAGCAAGCCGACTATTTTGATCGCCCTGATTTGTATGGTGAAAATGGCGAAGGCTATCCCGACAATTGCGAACGATTTATTTTCTTTTGCCGCGCGATACTTGAAGCGGTGCGGTTGATGGAATCAGAGTTCGATTTGATCCATGCCAATGATTGGCAAACGGGTTTGTTGCCGGCCTATTTAAAAACCGAATACGCGACAGCCGATGGCTTCGAACGAACGGCCAGTTTGCTAACCATTCATAATCTGGCCTATCAAGGTCGGTTTTGGCACTGGGATATGTTGTTGACGGGCATGGACTGGAAGTACTTCAATTGGCGTCAAATGGAATTTTTTGGCCAATTGAATTTGCTGAAAACGGGAATAGCCTTTGCCGATGCGATCAATACCGTCAGTCCGACTTATGCGGGTGAGATTCAGGGGAGTGAACAGGGGTGTGGTTTAGAGGGGATTTTGCAAAGTCGGGCGAGTGATTTATCAGGGATATTGAATGGCATCGATACTTCGATTTGGAATCCAGCGCGCGACCCCCATTTGGCTCAGACGTACACGGTCGCCGATTGGAAAGTTGGCAAAGCCAAGAACAAAGCTACGTTGCAACGACAATTGGAACTGGCCGAAGTTCCCCATCAACCCCTGATAGGCATCGTGGGTCGTTTGGCGGCTCAAAAAGGTTGGAACCTGATTTTGCCGGTGATGAAGCAGTGGTTGGAGACCATCGATGTCCAATGGGTTATTTTGGGAACGGGGCAACCAGAATACGAGACAGAATTGTTGCGATTGCGAACAGGCAACGAAGCGAAGTTGGCTGTCAATTTGCACTTTAATGAGGGGCTCGCCCATTTAATCGAAGCGGGTGCGGATCTCTTTTTGATGCCCAGTCAGTATGAACCATGCGGCCTGAACCAAATGTATAGTTTGGCTTACGGCACGCTTCCCGTCGTGAGGGCGACAGGCGGACTGAAAGATACGGTGGTCGATGCGAGTGAGGAAAATATCCAAGCGAAACTGGCCACGGGGTTTTCTTTCGGGGCTTTTTTACCTTCGTCCCTGGAACAAGCGCTCGCGCGAGCCGTTTGTTGTTATCAAAAGCAGCCGCTGGTTTGGAGTGACATGGTGGAACGGGGCATGCGCCAGGATTGGTCCTGGGCCTCGAGCACCGCCAAATACGTTGAATTGTATGAGCGAACCGTTACGTTGCGGCGCCATGAACACTTGCATGTTTGATCATCACCCAAGCGACTCGTGAGCCAACTTGGTCGTTTTGAAGAAATCACGTTTGCAACGACACGACATTCCCTTCCCCATTTAAAAAAAAGCGGGTGCTGCCTAGTGAAACTGATTATGGAAATGAGAACATCGAGGATCGTCGACAATGTCTGATTTACGATATGACCCGGTGTTTGATTTGTGGGTTGTCGTGGCTGAGAACCGCCGTGACCGCCCAATTGAATTTGTGCCGATCGAGCAGACGTTTAAGCAACTCATCTGCCCGTTCTGTTGCGGGAACGAAGAAGAAACGCCACCCGAAATAATGCGTTTGGATCATGAAGGACGTAGTCAGAGTGGATCGAGTGCAGTGCGTTGGCAAACGCGCGTAATACCCAATAAATACCCTACCTATTTTGAAGGCGCAAGTGATTCGCCCATGCCGGCAATATCGCCGTATGAGCAATCGCGTCAGAGTGGTGACCAAGAGTTGATTATCCCTACGCCGCGGCATGTGTTTAGTTTTAGCGAATTGAGCGCGGAGGAATTTACTGTGGGCTTGCGCGCTGCGCAATTGCGGATGTTAGCGAAAGAGGGGAATCCGCTGTTGGAACACACGATGTTATTTGGGAATTGCAGATACGAAGCCGGAGCATCCGTAGCGCATGTTCATTTTCAATTGATTGGTTCACCGCTGATCAGTCCCGCTCTGTCCAGTCGAACGGAGCGGTTTGGCTCTCATCGTTTGCGAGAGGGAGTCTCGTTGATGGAATCGATGTTACAGGTCGAATTGACGGGTCAAACACGCATTGTGGCTGAAACCGATGATTTTGTGATGTTTTGCCCGTTTTCTAGCCGGCATGCCTTTCAGGTGTGGATCGCCCCCCGAACGCGTGGTGTGGCTTTTTGTCGAAGGTCAGTGGATGACTTGCGGCAGGTCGTGGAGTTGAGTCAACAGTATTTGAGTCGTGTCGAGAATCTATTGAGCGAACCGGCCTATAACTGGATGCTGCATCAGTTGCCGACCAAACATCAAGCGGACGATCATTGGTTCATCGAAATTTTGCCACGCATCGCCAAAAATGCCGGTTATGAAATGGGGACCGACATTTGGATCAATCCGGTGGCCCCCGAGGTTGCGGCCCGTCGATTGCGATAAAAGCCAATCGAGCTTGTTAGGATTTGCGGATTAGGCGGGCTGTGCGGCGGCCGGGAGGGGTTGTTTTGATTTTGAACTTGACGAAAGTGCGGGTGGGTTCAAAGATAACGATCAGAGGATTAACAAAATTGTTGGAATTAGGCGTAGTGAACCGTCGAATTACCAATAAATAACGCCAATGTCCCGTCGGGCGAAACTGTTTTAGGAATGAATAACCATGAGTCAACCGCTCGTCCGATTAAGTTTGGTGCTGCACAATCACCAGCCTATTGGGAATTTTGATAATGTTTTTGAGCAAGCTTACCAAGACAGTTATCTGCCGTTTTTGGAAGTTTTCGAGACCTATGAGCATTTAAAAATTTCGTTGCACACGAGTGGTTGCCTGATGCAATGGCTCGACGAACGGCACCCGGAATATTTGGACCGTTTGGCGGCGCTGGTCGGTTACGGCAGAGTCGAGATCATTGGCGGTGCGTTTTACGAGCCGATCCTGACCATGATTCCTTCGCGGGACCGCGTGGGGCAAATCACATCATTTACGCGATGGCTAGAGCGGCGATTGGCGGCACAGGTTCGAGGAATGTGGATTCCCGAGCGGGTTTGGGAGTCCTCGCTGACGACGGATTTGGCTCAGGCTGATATTCAATATACGGTTTTGGATGATTACCATTTTCGTTGTGCTGGCTTGAGCGATGCTCAATTGCATGGCTGTTACATAACGGAAGACCAAGGCCACTGTGTGCGGGTGTTTCCTGGCAGCGAGCGGTTGAGATATTTGATTCCATTTCAGGAACCAGAAGAGACCATTGCGTATTGCCGCATGTTGGGGGAGCAGCACCCTGGATGTTCCCTGGTGTTCGGTGATGATGGCGAAAAATTTGGAACGTGGCCAGAGACCAAAAAACACGTTTATGAAAATGGTTGGTTGCGTCGCTTTTTTGATGCTTTGACGGAAAACCGTGATTGGTTGGTGACGAACACTTTAGCTGAAGTGGTGGACAACTCACCTCCGGTTGGAAAAATTTATCTTCCCGACGCCAGTTATCGGGAGATGACCGAATGGGCATTGCCCGTCGAACAGCAAATTGTCCAGCAGTCATTGGTTCACGAACTGGAAACGGACCCTCGCTGGAATGATTTAAAGGTCTTCATGCGGGGCGGATTTTGGAGGAACTTCAAGGTGAAGTATCCGGAGTCCAATGAAATGTATGCTCGCATGATGTATGTCAGCCGCTTGTTGCAGAGAGCCGAGCAAGACCAATGCCCAGCAGATGTCGTCCGTCGTGCGCGGCAATGGTTGTACCAAGGGCAATGCAATTGTAGTTATTGGCATGGTGCGTTTGGTGGCGTGTATTTACCTCACTTGAGAAATGCCGTCTACCAAAATCTCATCGCCGCAGAAAATGCATTGGAGGTTTGGCGGCGTGGTGACGAGGCGTGGGTGGAAGCGACGGCCGACGATTATAATTTTGACGGGTTGCAAGAAGTGCGTTTGGCGAATGATCAATTGGCTCTGTGGGTAAACCCTCAGGCGGGAGGCCAATTGTATGAATTGGATGTTCGCAAAAATGGGCACAACTTGCTGGCCACGATGCAGCGCCGCCCGGAAGCCTATCATCAAAAAATTACAGCGGGCCAACAAGAGGATGCCCATGGAGCTGCCAGCATCCATGATCGAGTCGTCTTGAAACGCGATGACTTGGCGGAGTTCCTGCAATACGATCCACGGATGCCCAAGTCCCTGGTTGACCACTTTTGGCCGATTGATGTCGCACTCGAGGATGTGTGCGGAGGAACAGCAATGGACCAAGGGGACTTTGCGGACGGAAAGTACCAAACAACCATCCGCCGCAATCCCACGCGGATTCAGCTGCTGATGACAAGATCGGGAAATGTGAATGGCCAAATAGTTAAAATCACGAAGGGCCTGACCCTGAACGCCGGTAGCGATCAAATCGAGATCGCCTACTTGCTCGAAGGCTTGAATGCCAACACTCCGATCCAATTTGGCTGCGAGTTTAATTTTGCGGGGTTGCCTGATGGCCAAGACGACCGGTATTTCTCGGTGGGGGAACTGCAGCATCGAATGGGGCAACTCGGCTCTCGATTGAATTTGCTGGGCGAGGACCGAATGCAGTTGCATGACCATTGGTTGGGGCTTGAGGTCGGGTTCGTGTTTGAGAGCCCAACGGATATTTGGACCTATCCCATCGCGGCGGTGAGTCAATCGGAATCGGGTTTTGAGTTGGTGCACCAATCGGTGGTAGTTCAGCCTCATTGGAAAGTGGAGCCTGATGCTGAGGGTCGCTGGTCGACGCGGATGAGTCTCACGCTCGCTTGCCAAAAATCAACCACGCCTGAATTGGGCAAGCAAGCTGTTTTGACGGCATTTTAAGGTTCAACCGTTTGCCTCGCGGGGTTGTTTGTTTTGGCATAATACCTCAGGTGAATGGCTGGATTCGCCGAGGTTTCCTCGGCATGGTTTAGACGTGCCTACCAAAAACATTGTTGCTCAAGGGTCGGGCACGACTGCCTTGATATCCGAGTAAAGCCTGTTTCGTCCGATAAAGCATTTTTTCGTGTACGATAGATCGTGGGACTTTCGATCGACGTCCCCGCGTTTTGATACGCGAGGCATTAAGAGCGCAGTTAAGTTAGCAGAATGACGGAATTGTGGTTCTAACGCCAACAGTCATCGCCCTGCCCTACCATTTCAGTATCTTCATAACCAAAGACTGAGCCAACCCGTGACGGAACTGCGATCCCAATTACAGCGCGTCGCTTATGCTCTATTTTCGATCGACGTGCGCGCATTGGCCTTGTTGCGGATCGGGATGGGCTTAATCATGCTGTGGCAATTGGGCGGCTATCTGGGGGTGGCTGGCACTTATTTTGCCGATACGGGCGTGTTGCCCCGGTATTTAAATCGTGAGCTGTTAGACGGTCTGGGTTTGAGCAGCGCCTGGACTTTGTATTCCTTCAATGGGTCGGCCGAGTTCGCGCGATGGTTGATATTTATTCATGGGTTGGCAGCCGTGGCGTTGGTCTTTGGTTTTTTTACGCGCGCGGCGACGGTGGTGTGTCTCGTTTTGGTATGGTCATTGCAAATGCGCAACCCCTTGATCACCACGGGCGGGGACGTGTTATTGCGTATGCTGTTGGCCTGGTCCCTTTTTTTGCCATTGGGGGCGATTGCGAGTTGGGACGCGCGCGTTCGGCGAAAAACTCGTTGGGATTCCAGTCAAGTCCTTACGGTGGCGACGGCGGGGTTGATGTGTCAGTTGGTATGCGTCTATTTCTTTGCGGGGATCGCGAAACTCAATTCCGACTGGCTGGGTGGACATGCCTTGGCAATGACCTTGAGCCTAGAGATGTATGTCAACCCCTGGGGAGCTTCGTTGCGTGAATGGACATGGCTGTTGCGTTGGGGAACATGGATCACGCTGGCGATCGAATTGGGAATTGTCTTTCTGGTCTTCTCGCCATGGCATCGAGATTATTTTCGCGGTGCGGCGCTGGCACTATTTTGGATTTTGCACTTAGCGATTGGCTTGACGATGTCGATCGGCATATTCTCGATCACTTGCATGTTGGCCTGGGTTATTTTTATACCGCGAGAATCATGGCCGCGAGTGACTCGCCGGTTTGTGAAGCAAGGCAATTTTATATCTGAGAATACTCGACGATTCGAGTATTCGCGGCTGAGTACCGTCCTGAGTGTCAGTCTGTTTGTTTATATGTTGACAATTAATTTGATGAATACCGCCCCCAGATTCTTTGAGAAATGGGGTTACGGCAGTTGGTCTTCGTTGGGAAGCGGGGCGATGGTAATCCAGGAATTCAAAATGTTTGGTCGGCCACCGCAGTGGAATGCCAGTTTTGTTTATGAGGCTCAGACGAAATCGGGTTTGAATGTCAAGCTGTTTTCCGTGCCGGTTAAGCGGGATGCGGCACCGCCAAGTCTGTATAAGTTGATGCAGACTCAGGAATGGCGGCGGTATTATTGGAACCTGATGGATCTCGCGGAGCCTCGGGATGAGAGGCAACAGCAGTTGTTTGACAAATTAAGACAACGGTTGTTGGAGTATCATGTTCAACGCTGGAATCGGCGAAATTCGAATGACCCGATTGCCGTTGCCAGCTTAACGTGTCATCGCAGGCCCATTAGACCTCGGTCCGACAAACGGTACGGCGCTGTGGAAACCACACGTTGGGCCGAATACCGAGCGACCGATCCGCTGGAGACGACCGACGTAACGTCGACCGACTGAATCAAGGTTGTTTCAGCAAACGGAGTCGAATTCGACTGTGGGCGTCTGGTGAGTGATAGACTCGGTGTTTCGCAGCGGTAAAGTCTTCCGCCTTGGCTTTAAAAATGTTCTCTACATACTTCTGCGGGTTTAAATCAATCAACGGGAACCAGCTACTTTGGACCTGAACCATGATTCGGTGTCCGGGCTTGAATGTATGCAGCACGTCTTGGAGCGGGACATTGACCTGGGTGATTTGATTCGGGGCAAACGGCGCGGGTTTTGAAAAACTGTCGCGGAATCGGCCTCGAATCACATCGCCCCGAACCATTTGATGATAGTTGGCCAGCGTAATGTCGGCCGGCGTTCCCTCGAGTTGCGGGTGATTGTCGGGATACACGTCAATGAGTTTTACAATCCAATCGGCATCGGATTGGTCCGTGCTAACCCACAGTTCCGCCACTAAATCGCCAGCCACGGTCACAGGCTCGGTGAGAACATCGGTGGAGAACACGAGTACATCCTGACGCGTGGCAGCGAACCGTTGGCAATCGGTCATGTAAGGACGCGGCGTGAATCGCAAACGAATGTCCTGGCGGTCGCGATAGGGAACGGGGTTGGCGGGGTCGCTGACGAATTCTGCAAACGGCAATTCCGTCGAGTGTGTG
Source organism: Pirellulaceae bacterium (assembly GCA_041742275.1). Classification (GTDB taxonomy): domain Bacteria; phylum Planctomycetota; class Planctomycetia; order Pirellulales; family Pirellulaceae; genus BJ22. The sequence goes on from JBGSIY010000918.1 coordinate 14,368, forward strand.
GCTGTGTGGGAGAGGTTCCCGGAGGGGTTGAGGAACAATTCGCCCAAGGTGGCTTCGGTGGGGGGCCAGGCGTCGAAGCGTCGCCAGGCTCGTTTACCAGTGTCGAATATCATTGCCTCGAAATCAATTCCGGGACCTTCGTCTTTGAGATGTTTACGAAAAAAGACGGCCTCGATATCGCGTTGATACGATTGGGCGATATCGCGTCCGAAGGGCACATTTCCGACGACCTGAATGGGCGAAACGCGAGCCCAATCGCCATGCCCCCAGGGACCCATGACCAAGGCGTTGTTGATTCCGGGGTTGTTCTTCTCTAACTCTTGATAGATGTGCAAGGGGCCGTAGAGGTCTTCTGCGTCAAACAACCCGCCCACGGTCAAGACATTCGTTTTGACGTTTTTCAAATGGGGTAGGATACTCCGCGCTTGCCAGAATTCGTCGTAGTTAGGATGTTCGACGAGCTGTTGCCAAAAAAAGTTGTCCTCGTCAAAATATTCTTTGGCATTGGTCAGAGGGGTTAGCATTTTGTAAAACTGCCAAGCGTCCTGGCTGGAGGGAGGTGGCGTCGTATACCAGGCCTCGGTCGTCGGGCCCTGGTGTTGGTATCCGAATGTGGCGGTGGCTAGGAAGTAGCTCATCAGGTAAGCGCCATTGTGATGGAAGTCATCAAAGAAAAAGTCAGATATCGGAGCTTGAGGACTGGAAGCGATCAACGCTGGATGATGTTCTGGTAAAGCGGCTGCCGAGTAAAATCCCGGATAGGAGATGCCCCAAATGCCCACACGACCATTGTGGTTGGGTACGTTTTCTAGCAACCACTCAATGGTGTCATAAGTGTCCGAGCTTTCGTCAATCGCCGTGTCGCCGGGGACATGCGGTCGCATGTTGTCGTAAGATCCCTCAGAATTCCAACGTCCGCGCACATCGGTTTTGACGAAAATGTAACCTTCATCCTCCATGAACTGCGATGGGCCAATTCTGCCAGGGTAGTTGTTTTCACCGTAGGGTGCACAGCCGTAAGGGGTGCGATTCATCATGATCGGATATGACTTCGATTGATCGCGTGGCGAGTAGATCGAAAGATGAAGTTTCACGCCATCGCGCATGGTCGCCTGAGCTTCACGCTTGACATATCGGGCCGCTAGGTTTTGCGGTTGACTCCACGCAACCTGCGTGAACCAGCAGAGAGAAAACAGTGAAATGAAACACGTTGCCAGACAGCGACCCTGTTGGTTCATCGTATTGTTCCCAAGGAAAATGGGGTGTTTTTATTTTTTGTTTCGGAGCGGCTTTTTGGTTTTTGAGCCGGCGGTAGCAGAAGACGGAACTTGGGCTGTTGGGCGGCCATGTGGTCGCAGTGTGGAGCCCAAACCCAATCGTTTCGAAATGGAACTTGTCCAACGCGCATCCCCATAAGGAGTTCCGCGGCGGCAGCTCTTGTTTAAGATCTCTAGGTCCGCTGGCAGTTCCGGTGTATTCACGAATTTCAGCCAGTTTGTCGGACGGGAGACGGGCCAACTGGCCAACATGGCTCGTTCGATTTCTGTGCCTTGTTGATGGATCCACAAGCTGCTGTAAGGCCAATCTTCGGCGGCACGGACCAAGTCGGCGCGAACGGGATTCCGTTCGACATAACGAATGACTTGAAGGAGGTGATCGTCGGCTTGCACGGGAAACGACTTGAAGCGGCTGCTATATACGGATCCGCTACCGACCAACTCACGGTCTCTTTGCCAACGTCTCACATGGGTGGAAGACAACAACTGCATGAATGCTCGCATGTCGTCATTGTGCTTAGGCCATAAAACCAACTGCCAATGATCCCGTTGCAGGCAATAGGCCAGAACCCGGATGGGGGCTTTCTCGAGGGTATCACGAATGACTTGCTCGAACGACTGGAATTCATGGTCGTTCGAAAACAATGGAATACCGGGCATGCTTTGGTTGAAGGCATGATAAACAATTCCGCCGGGCGTATTTCTTGGTGGTCTTGGCATCCCCTGACTTTAACAATAGGGATCCCGCAAGTCAACAATGGGTCCTGGCACCTTAAGGCAATGGCGGCCAAATCTTCGCAGAAACTTACCCTTCCCCAAGCAATTGACAGCGTATTTCTAGTATTCGGGCATGGGGGCCGTGCGCCGCGTCGTTTAAGTCCCGGACAACTTACGGACTACCGTTGACGCCGCAGCCATGCCAAAGGCGGCGGTGACAAAGGATGCCGTCCCGTAAATCACCCGACGTTTTTCGCAGGCGTGAGGAGAGTCTGCCGCATGTGGGCAAATGCAACGAAAGCCCTCGGCATCCCATTCCGGTTCGATAGGTTCGCGGATTTCCTCCGCGGAAAAAACGACGGGGAGTCCCACAAGTTGCGACATGTCGTAGCCTCGTTTGGATAGCTCTTTGCGAATCACTCGGGCCAGTGGATCGTGTCGTGTCTCGCTGACGTCGCACACGCGAACTTGTGTGGGGTCCAGTCGAGCCCCGGAGCCGGAAATGCTGATCACGGGAATCTGTCGCTCGAGGCATGTAACAATCAGGTGGATTTTGGCGGTCACATTGTCAATCGCATCGATCACAAAATCGGGTTGTGGCGACAAGAGAGCCGCCGAGTTGTTCGCATCATAAAAAGCCTGTACGGGATCGACAATCGCATCGGGATTAATAGCCGCGACCCGCTGGGACAACAAGTCGGCTTTGGATTGCCCCACGGTCCCCGGGAAGGCTTGCAGTTGGCGATTGACATTGGTGACGCAGACGTCATCAAAGTCGACCAGTGTCAGGTGGCCAACGGCCGACCGAGCGAGGGCCTCGACAGCAAAACTGCCGACGCCGCCCAATCCAAAAACGGCCACACGAGATTGCAACAATTTCTGCACACCCGCGGCACCGAGCAAGCGAATCAATCGATCCCAGCGGCGTGGAATACGATCGGTAGGAAGCGGCGGTGATTCCAGCGGTATATGGGTGAGACGCTCAGCCAACGAGGCATCTTCCCAGGGTCGCTGTCGTCGGCGTTCCCGCGGCAGTTCGCATTCGGGCGATGCCGAATTAGGCGAAGCAGACGTTTGCGGAGTAGGATTCGTATTTGATTTTTTCATGCCGCCACTATACCAACCTGGTAGCCAACACGACAGGCACAGATCTCGCACAACGAAGTGCAAGTTCAGCCTGTAGGCTAGCGGATCTCAAAAGATGACGATTTTCATTTTAAACGAAAAAAGTAACTACGCGTTGGTCAGGTTGACGCCTGCACTCCGCGAGCGAGATGTTCGAGCCTGACAACATGCGCCGGTTTGGCGTGGCGTTTGACGATGGAACCAAAAAAATGGTTAGCGATGTTGAGATCCGTTTTATGTTCATAAGGGCTCGGTCAATTTCCAAATCCGATGTCTTGTGGTGATTGGCCGAGCGACTGATTGTTGTTGTGTTGATAAATAACTCAATGAACACCGAGTGTGTTTGATCGGTTAGTGCCACCTATGCGGTGCCCCACCCACACGGCGCCACTGATCATAAAGGCCAAGTATGTATGGAGCGCTTTTCAAGAAGGAAATCAGATTCCCGATTGTCCGCGTTCTCTTCGATGCGACCCCGTCGGTAAACAAGCATGCTGGCGACTCAGATTTTCAAATTAGTTTAAGCGGATATCGGCGATACTAGCTGAGTCTTTGGATGAATAGATTGAAAACGAAGGTGGGGGTTTTGCGTTAAATTCCTGAGGGTCAGGACGTGGGTGATCGGTTATAGTGTGAACGGGTCCAACGGTACGGCAACGAACGGCGGCATGTGAAATTAGTTTTTTGACTTAACGTCGCTTAGATTTCTGACTCATGAACAGTTAGTGATTTGCCCCACATGCAGCGGGTATTGGCAAAACGCGATCGATTTTCACCAATGATGTTTTTCTAGTTGAGCTCGAGTCTGGTGTTTTTGGGTCCATGGCCCTCGCCGACCGACAATCCCTGTCGCGAAGGATTCAGACAAATTCGCAAACGTCGCTGATGGGTTCTCCGTACATTACCGAAGCGAACGTCGATTGGAAACTACCCGTCGACTGAAACAACTCGAGGATGAGGATGGGCGGCTGAAAAAACGGGTTGCCCACCGCTCTTTTGCGTTGTCACGCAGTGACCCAGCGACCAGGGCAATTTTCAGTCTCTTGGCGTATTGCCTATCGAGTGATTGATCCGCTGCGGTCACGCCAACGATTTGAGGGGCAACTTCGGGCCGAATACGCTCGACTGACCAAACGGGCTGTGAGATCGCTTCATCCGTGGCTGAACCGTTGCTTGTTTCCTGATCCGAACGTTCATCGCCTCGTGTACAGCAAAACGAGGCATTCCAATACCGTTTACCGGATAAGGAAATTCTATGGGTACGAAAATTGCGATGTTCAGCGGAATATAGATATCAATCAGAAGAATGAGAGACAGGTTCAACCTTCGGTCTTGTTTGGCAATTGATTGTGCCGCGATATCTACGATGGAAGAGAGGCCGCGACGATTTGGATTAGTTCGTCAAACCAGAGAACGCCAAACATAGCGCGTTGGTTCGCGTGGCAATATAAAAACAATTCCTTAGAAGCTGAATTGCATTTGGGTTCGCGCGAGCCAGCCTTTTGCTCCTGGTTCGATATCGAGCGAAAACGAATCCACGGGGGCGCCGTCCAGGTAGGTAAGGTCGACGGTTAACTTTGCCGAATGGCGTCGAAAGTACCATACCGAGCCGATCGCACGTTCGTCTGAACTTTGATTCGCAACCCCCAGTGTTCCCGATTCACCCACCACCCGAGACCAGCGGGCCAGCAGTTCCATCTTTTTCGGCAACACAAAATAGCCGGTCTCTAGTGAGAATCCATGGTCAAATAAGTCAGACTGAACGATTCCCTGAAAGCCGCTAATGTTGCGGAAATAGTATTCGCTGGTAAATGAGAACCCTCGGTATTTCCAAGAGGCGTCCACCGCATACATGGCAACCTTAAATTCCGAAACCTCGGCGGGCAGTAAGCCGGAAAGGCGATTACCCGAATCGACTACGCGCATCGCATCGAATTCGTTTATTCCAAGGCGGTCGATCTGCGAAACTGCGAAGCCGCTTCCAACACGAAAGGCCGGTGTTTCGTGCCAGTCATAATCGCAAATATCATCGCCCCCCCAATCGCTACCAAAGTAGCTGGACAATCGGCCCGAGAAGGCAAAATTATTGTCCAAATTTCCGCTGCCACCCGTTTCTGCACCTCCCGTGACCAATCCGTTGAAAATGGCAACTTCCCATTTCTGTAGTGAACGAGGAAGTTGGCGTTGACCGGCAATCCCATAAGCAAGGCTACGATTGGCATCGAAAAACATGCTTGCCACCGAGCGATCAGAAAACTGTAATTCTTGGGCAGAGATCGACCTCGCCAAAGAGAATGGGATTTTATACTGCCCCAACTTGATGGTGAACGCGCGACGTTCTAAACCCCAGAAATGTTTCCCCAAATCGTAGTCCATGTAGTAGTCCAGGAGTCGAATCGCTCCGTCGGCTTGACTTCGTCCATCCAAGGCAATCAACCAGGTGAAATTTGGGCTAAACGCATTCCCCGAGAAGATCATCCGAGCCCGCTTAAGTTGGATTTGATTGAAATCACCGATCTCATTTGCAGATATATAATTCGACATACGCAATTGGCCCCAACCGTTAAGCTTTAAGAGGTAGGGTGCTTCCTCGAGGCGATTGTTATCGGCAACGCCCTCAGCAATAAAAAATCCGTCGTCATATCCGGCCAAAAAAGGCAATTTTTTGTTCGTTGGCTCTGATGAGTCTCCTCTCAGCGATACGTGATCGGAAAAATGAAATCGCGGCTGGGCCTCGTAGATTAACGGCTCAATACGTGGGATTTCGGCTTGCACGAAGGGGTTATTGTCCGAGAACAACTCTTGAAATCCGGCTGATGTCAGCGGCGACTCTCTGCCCGATTCAACTTTCTGGCCGACGAGTACGTTTGGAAAAAATATAATGAATGCTGTTAAAATCTGAGTCAGAACTGCACACGAGGATAGCCACCGCGCATGCGGGTGGTACTTGAGGCGTATCTGGATCAAATTGAACATTCTGAAACTACCATCAGAGTCAAGCGGACTTTCGTTAATCGGTTTTATCGTCAAACTTGCGCTAAAAGTTAAGCTCGTCCTGTGCGAAGATAGGTGATTTGTGCCGCCCTGCAAATCGTCTTTTTAGGTTTATTCCTCATATTCCGAATTATCACCTAAGCCGTAATGTGAGGTCGGCAATTGTCCGCGCGGCGAAGGTTACGCCGAATTGAGGGGCCGTTTTGTGGTAGTCAATCGAAAACTGAAGATCTGCATTTACAGGGGATTGACCGCATTCCATGCCAATATGACATTTGGCAGATCGTTTGGAATTGAACTGAATAATGAGATGCAGGTATCGAACGAGTTGGGTATCGCTAGCACTGTCTGTTCTTACGGATCGTCATCTGCCCGAAAGGCCAAGCCCTTGAACAAATGGGCTTACCTTCCATGCTCGGTTTTAAGTTGGCTTTGGATGGGTTTCGCAATTTCCTGGCGGGGACGGCGTTTGCCATCCAGTCACGGTTCGGCCATTCAATCAATGTGTCAGAGGCTTGAAATCATGAGACGACGCAGCACAATGACCCGTAAGGGAACCTCACAATATCTGGGTGTAAAAAAGAAGCGCCCTGGCCAGAGCAGGCAAATACTGCACCGCTTGCCATTTGTCGTGGTTTGCTTGGGCGTGCTCATCTTATCTGTCGGCGCCCAAGGGCAATCAACGTCTCAAATCAATTCGTCTCATGGCTGGGCGATTTCATCAACACCTCAGATCAGACCACAACCAACAGCGACGGCATACCCGGCAGCCTGGTCCAATCTCCAAGACACAAATATGGGGGAAAGAAGTGAGGGTCGCGAAGGGGGAGACGAGGCCGCTGAGGAAACCGAGGGGCCTGAAGAAATAGAAACCGATCGCGATTCGTTCACCCCGTCGACGTTAACTGCTCCTTTGGGACGATTGATTGCCGAATCAAGTTACTCGTATATCGACAATCGTCGGGTGGCTGATACTCACAGTTATCCGGAGCTGTTGTTGCGATACGGTGTGGCGAAGAACATGGAATTGCGATTGGGTTGGAACTATGAGGTAGGAGGTGGCAGTTCCATTTTAAGCGGCATTGTTGAATCGGCTCCCATGGGCTTGGGAGATGAACTCGAAAAAGAATCTCGATTGTTGGTGGGGACGAAGCTGTTCCTGTCCGAACAGTGTGGCTGGATCCCTCAGAGTGCGGTTGTCATTCAAGGTCTTACTCCGACCTCGGGAGAATCGAATCTCACTTCGACGACAGTAACTCCTGTTTTTGGTTGGAATCTTTCCAAAAACTGTGTTTGGGATTTCGCGACCCGCTTTCAGAGTGGAGGAGAGGAAGACGATCGATTCAATGTTTGGAGTCCCTCGACGGTAATCAAACTCTCGATCGGCGAGAGGTCCAAAGCTCATATTGAGTATTTCAGCGTCTTCTCCGATGGTCGCGAAACAGAAACTACACAGCACTTTATTAGCCCGGGGATTCACTACTTGCTGCGCCCTGATTTTGAGATTGGTTGGCGTGCCGGATGGGGGCTGAATGACCAGTCCCCTAATTTCTTCATTAACTTTGGTATTGGTCGACAGTTTTGATGTTTCCTAAATGAAAAACAGCTTGCGTCACGGCAGGTTGGTTATTAGATTGGAATTGTAGTTCTACCGCAAATACTCAAAAAATTTGCTTACGCCTATCGATGCCGATCGAATTTCTCCAAAAACTGTTGGTGAACGTTGCAAAGTTCAAACCTCGGCCACAGCGAAAACGAAGCTGGGCAAACTAGATCGAAGTTCATTCGTAGTGCCTTGATCACGATTCTTGTGTTTGCAATTGTGTTCATCGTGTTGCAACGCTTAACGTTTATTCTTCGTTTCCCGCCCTACGACCGCACCACGATTTGGGTTCCTGGCGCGATGACTTTTTCTGCTTTACTGTTTCTTCCATCTCGGCGGTGGTGGACCATTTATATAGGCGTCTCCCTGGGAGCGAGTGTTGCTTATTGGGATGATCAATCGATACCGTTTGGGGTGGCCCTGGTGGCTGCGCAGTTTCATTTCGCGGCGATCGCGTTAGGTGTCTTATGGATGAGGCAATTTGGAGGTGATCCGTTATTCGGAAACGTTAATTCCTTGGTTGCCTTTTTGATCGCTGCGGGAATCATTGCGCCGTTGGCCACATCTGGGCCAATCGATATACTGCGTTGGCGGATGGGCGCCGACGATGTGGTGCCCGTGGCGGTACGGACATTTTTATGTTCGTCCTTGGGCATGTTCATCGCAACACCGGCATTCTATATGACGATATCTCATTGTCGAGAATGGTATGAGGCGGTCACTCTACGACATCTGGTGGAATTAAGTTTGCTCGTTCTGGGTTTGTTAGTGGTCGGGCATTGGGCTTTTTATCGACCGGCCAGTGGCGAGACGCAACCGGCAATGCTGTATGCACCCATCCCGTTATTGTTGTGGGCGGCGATGCGATGGCGTCTGGCAGGGACATGTTGGGCTTTGTTGCTCATTGCCTATCTTTCTACTTGGAATGCCATCCATGGACGAGGGCCATTTTTTGCCAACGAGTCGGCGGACAATGTGCTGAAGATTCAATTCTTTTTAATGGCGATGTCTCTTCCACTGATGTTTTTGGCCGTGGTTGTGCGCCAGCGGCATAATGCCGATTTATCATTGGCTCAAGAAAGTGTCGAGCGCAAACGGATGGAAGACAGGTTTCGCCTGGTGGTCGAATCGTCGCCTAATTCGATGATCATGCTTAACGATCAAGGAGGAATCATATTTGTCAACCTCAAGGCCGAAAAAGACTTTGGTTATCAACGCGAGGCATTGATTGGCCAACCGATCGATAGATTGATACCGAGTCGTTTTGGTAAGGGACAGCCACATTCACTTGAGAGCTATTTTTCAGATCCCAAGGTCCGTTCGATGGGGATGGATGTCGAGTTGTTTGGTCGGCGCCAAGATGGAAGCGAGTTTCCAGTCGAAATCGGCCTGACCCCAATTCAAACGAGCAAGGGGCCATTCGCATTGTGCGCGATCGTCGATATTTCAGAGCGAAAACGGGCCGAAGAAACAACCCGTGAATTGGCTCATGCCTCAAGACTGACCATGTTGAGCGAGTTCACGACGTCAATCGCCCACGAAATCAATCAGCCTTTAGGCGCGATCCTAAGCAATGCCGATGCTGCAGAAATGCTGTTGGAAGGGGCAACCCCGCCTCTCGACGAGGTGCGACAAATTCTGGCGGATATTCGCAAGGATGATCTGCGGGCAAGCGAGATAATCAAAAGCCTACGAAAACTCCTGATGCGAGGTAAACTGGAATTGCTGCCCGTTGATATCAATTCGGTCGTTACCGAAGTGATTTCCGTTGTTCGCGGAGAATCGCGTCGTCGCAACGTTGACGTGCAATGTGTCCTTGACCCAGAGCTTCCACTCGTTCGCGGGCATGTGGTCCACCTCCAACAAATTCTGTTGAATTTGATGGTTAACGCAATGGACGCAATGTCCAATACTCAAGGAATCAAGCTGTTAATGATTTCGACCTCCCAATGTAACGGATTTGTATGCGTAACCGTATCGGATAAGGGGCCAGGCATCCCGCCAGATTTGCTTCCGCAGTTATTCGAACGATTCTTTACAACGAAAAAAGATGGCATGGGGTTGGGATTGTCTATTTCCAAATCACTCATTGAGGGGCTAGGCGGGCGAATTTGGGCGGAAAGCGTATCCGGCCAGGGAGCGACATTTTATTTTTCCCTGCCTGTTGTAACCGTTGTCGCAGTTGGTGGTTCTGAATCTGAGCCAACTCTCCTGGCATCAATGGAGTCTCACCCATGACAGAATCCACGCCGCTGATCCACATTATAGATGATGACGATTCCGTGCGAAAAGCCGTCAGTCGCTTGCTGAAGGCGGCTGGATACGAGGTATGTGGTTATGCCAATTCTGGGGAATTTTTATTATCGACTCCATGTGCCGCTCCAGGTTGTGTCATCCTCGATATTCAGATGCCGGGCCCCAACGGCTTGGAGTTGCAGGAATCGCTGAATAAGCAATCGAGACATTTGCCGATTATTTTTCTCACCGGTCACGGTGATATTCCGATGAGTGTGCGGGCCATGAAGGCCGGCGCTGTGGATTTTTTGACTAAGCCTGTGCAGCGGCAAGAGTTGTTGTCCGCAGTGCAAAACGCGTTAGCTCGCGATCGAATGCACTCTTTAAAGCAGAAGGTTTCGGCGTACATTCATGAGTGTTTCGAGTCATTAACCGATCGCGAGCGGGCGATTTTAGCGCTTGTTGTTGACGGCAAGTTAAATAAACAAATTGCCACCGTTCTGGGAATTTCAGAACGAACCGTAAAGGCTCATCGCGCTCAGGTGATGACCAAAATGAATGTTGATTCGCTGGTAGAACTCGTGCGAGTCTCTAGCCAACTTCAGGCTGAAGGTAAGTTGCCGTAAGCCTGTTTTCGGACGTCCGATGGGAAGGCTTGGCAGGCGCAGATTACCCAGCGTATGAACATCGGTCGTACATCGGTCTAAACAGGCGGTGGTAGCTTGATACGGGCGTTTGCCCGTAAATAGGGTTGTCCCAGCTGCGTTTTCTTGATCGCCTTTCTTTTCCGTTTGCACCAAAGGGCATTTCTTATTGCCCTGTCGGGCAATAGCATGCTGGGGCAACGCAAGGGATAATCTTTCTGGCTGTTCTCGTTTGAGTGGGCGTCGTGACCGGCTGTTTTTTGACTGGCGGTAAGCGGAAAATCGATCATTTGATCAAAATCGTCGTGGTGGAAGATGATGCAAGCATGAGCTTGGCCATCGAACGAGTTCTCTTGGCCGGAGGAATGAGTTCAGAACTCTTCCATTCAGCTGAAGAGCTATTGGCGATGGAACGGCGTGTATTGCCGATTGCCTGGTGATTGATATTCGGCTAACGGGGTTATCCGGTCTTGATTTAGTCCCCAAACTGTTTCAGCGGGGGGTCGATTGCCCGGTCATATTTATTACGTCGCAAGATGAGCAGTCGGTTTGGGATCAATCAATGGCCAACACCTGGAATGGAGCATTTCCCTACCACAACACTGAAGAGGATGGGCATTGCCAAACGTCACCGGTCATGTCTTTTCCGGCTAATGGCTATGGCCTGTATGATTTGGGAGGCAATGTATGGAATTGGTGCGCCGACTGGTATCGCCCGGATACTTATCAGGCACGGTCTCAAGATGAGCCATGCTGCAATCCCCAGGGGCCGGAGCGAAGCGTCAGTCCCGTGAATCGATTTCAAACGGAACGGGTGACCAAGGGTGATTCATTTCTGTGCCATCCAGACTATTGCGCCAGTTATCGGCCCAGTGCTCGGAGGGGATTGCCGCCTGATACGGGCATGAGCCATGTGGGGTTTCGTTGCGTGTTGTTGGATGACGTGCGACCTGAAAAAAAGAACGATCGTGAAATCAGTTAACCAGAGACTCTTTTGAAAGGAGCATTCAGATGCTTAATCGAACCTTGGGGCGGTACGTTGCCGTCTATTTACTTTGCGCTGGCTTTTTGGCCTGTGTTTCCGAGCCGTTGTTGGCTCAGCAAAAAAAACCTAATATTCTTGTGATTTGGGGTGACGATATCGGCACCTGGAACATCAGCCACAACAGCCGTGGGATGATGGGCTACAAGACGCCGAACATTGACCGCATCGCCAAGGAAGGCGTGGGCTTCACCGACTACTACGCGCAGCAGAGTTGTACGGCCGGTCGCGCCGCATTCATCAGCGGCTCGGTGCCGGTTCGTTCAGGCATGACGAAGGTCGGAATGCCCGGTGCGAAGGAAGGCTGGCAAAAGACCGACTGCACCATGGCCACGGTCCTCAAAAGTCAGGGCTACGCAACGGGGCAGTTCGGAAAAAACCACCAGGGAGATCGCGACGAACACTTGCCAACCATGCACGGATTCGATGAGTTCTTTGGCAGCCTCTACCACCTCAATGCCGAGGAAGAGCCGGAGAACGAGGACTATCCCGGCGACATGATCCTGGCCAATGGCAAGACATTTCGCGAAGTCTTCGGTCCACGTGGCATGATCAAGTCCACGGCTGATGGCAAGGGCGGTCAGACCATAGAAAATCTTGTACCTCTGACAAAAAACCACATGGAGACGATCGACGATGAAACCAATGACGCGGCAAAGGATTTCATCAAGCGACAGGCCGCAGCAGAGCAACCCTTTTTCTGCTGGTGGAACGCGACCCGTATGCACTTCCGCACCCACGTCCGGAAAGAACACCGCCATCCGGGCAATGACGAATACACCGACGGCATGATTGAACACGACGCCCTGGTCGGCGAAC
>JBGSIY010000919.1:0-1713 GCA_041742275.1 Pirellulaceae bacterium
TGCCCGTGGAAAATCCTCGAATGACCGAGAGGTGGGGCTTGAGGCCGGATTCCTATGTGCGGCAGTCGAGTTTTCGGAAATACCCTGGGGTTGCCGAGGTGATGCAGCGCTAGGTTGGCTCGCGAATCCAGTATCGCTTGCGTCCGAAAATGCAGATTGAGGGCGCGTCGATGGTGTCGCGTTCTCTGGCAATGGAACTGCTGAATCGCCCAACACCCCGGAGTTGCCACGCAATTCGTTGACGCGAATTTCGGGGATCCCCCTCGCCGGGGACAAAAACTCGCTGGCCGTTCGCCGCGAAGATTCGTCTTGCGGAAGAAGTCGCGAATTTGCACTGCTGTCCTGAGTCGTGTTCGAACTACGCGCAGGAGGCGTTTCAAACTGTTGCGATAAGATTACCGAAACATTCAGTAACAACGCTGCCGCGAATACAGTGATGGACTTTTTTAAAAACATGTCGTGACTTCCTTGTACAACGACCCAACGGACGACAGTTGCCTTAAATTTGAACTCATCATTTAAAGGCATCTTTACTAATGTGTCCTGTCTAACTTGTTCGGTCAATGTCGAAATCTTTGACGAGAAAAGAGACAGCGAAAAATCGGCCCATTTTCAGGCTATTGGGGTATGTAGGCGGTTTGTGTTGGCACTTTCACGCCGCTCACGAGAAAATGCTATCAAACACAAGGTCTTTTTGATGAATGCCGACTATTGAGTTGCGTTTTTTTACACCCTATGATTCATTGTTAGCTAGCAAATTATTTAGCGGAACCAGACGTGAATCTGAGGTAATTATGGAGCGTTTACATTGTAAGTCGGCCGGAGTGGTGCCGTTTTTTTTCTTCTTGATCACTTTTGGATATATCGGTTTGACGGGATCGGGTGGCGTGGTGCAGGGCTACCAAGATTTGGGCCACGAAGTTCACGATAAAGAGGTCGCCAAAACATTATTAACGGGTTTGTGGCCGCGCTCGTTGGAAAACCGAGAGGCTAGCGCAACGTTGTACCAAGACCACATCACCGCAGTTTCGGAATCGCCTATCGTAAGTAACGCCTATGCCTGGAACCGCATGCAACATAGCCGCTATCGCGAAGCGCGGGTGGTGTTTCAGTCGTTGGTGGATCGAGAGGAGCCCCAGGTTGGGCATCTTATCGGTTTGAGCTGGGTGCAGTTTGTGCTCAATGATACTGATCTGGGTTTGATGACCTTGCAAAAAATAAAAGCTCAATTGACGAAGCTTCCCGCGGACGACCCCCAACGCAATGCCGCCTTGTTACATATGGGGCGCATGGTTGGCTATGCACAGGGTCCCCTGAACACCCGCGTCAACAAAGACATTTTAAAGTCGACTGACGAGGTTGCCCTCGCTGACTTGAACCAACACGATTCAGCGATTTACACAGATGGACTGGGGGAAATCCTCGAGCAGTTCGAAGACATGTCCGCAGATCAGACAAAAGCCAAAGAGGAGTTCCTCGTGACGGCCAAGGAGAAAGCTCAAAACGAAATTCAGTTGATCGAAGCAGAAAACATCAACATTGCTCAGCGAACGGCCCAGTTAGTCCCAGAGGCTCAACAACTAACCGAAACATTCAACAACGAAGCGAGTGCTCTGCGGGCTCAAGCCCAGCCCTTGCAAGCCAATCAAGCGGCGTTGCAGTCTCAGATCACAAGTCTCTCATTTGACTTGCAACAGGTCTATGGCGAAATTG
>JBGSIY010000920.1:0-7202 GCA_041742275.1 Pirellulaceae bacterium
CCTCCAACCGAATCAGCAAATCAAATCGCCGTTGGCCGTCTAAGACTTGGGATACAACTTCACCTTGCAAGGCCGTTTGTAAAATTCGAGCGACATAGGCTCGCGTTAAACCGTGAAAGGCTAGGTCAGCAGATCGCATCCGAATATGCAGTTCATCCGTTTTCCGAATCGGTTCGATGATAGGATCGGTTAGCCCCTCGACACCTTGGATACTTGTGCGAGCACGGTTGGCCAACTCCTGTAGTTTGTCCAAATCGTCTCCGAAAATTTTAATAGCGATCTGGGCGTAGACTCCCGAGACCATGTGGCTGATTAAATGAGCCAGCGGTTGCTCGACTTCCACATCCACCCCGGGAACTTCTTCCTTGACCTCATCTAGTAATTTCTTAATTACGTCAGCGCGCCGATGATGGATCGCTGGGTTCATGCTCAGAATATATTCGCTGGCATTGACCGGCATTGCATGTTCATCCATGGTGGCGCGACCTGTTCGCCGCACAAAAAAGAGAATCTCGCCGTCTGGGTTGTCAGGACTCTTTTGCAGCGAACGGAATTTGTTGTCGATGTCTTGGGAAATTTGGTTGGACGCCAATAGGGAGGAACCCGGCGGCAAGGTCACGTTGACCTGGATGCTTCCTTCGTCGAATTCCGGTAAAAAGCTGCTCCCTAACTGCGAAAACTGCCAACCGGCAACGGCAACCGCAATCCACGTAAGAAGTAGCAGCGGACCCGGAATCGCCATGCTCAGCCGAATCATAGGACTGGCGAACCCCTTAAGTACTCGCAGCAGAAAGCCGTCGGTATCTCGATGCGTGGCTGGCGCTTTGGGCAACAAATAGAAGGACAGGACCGGTGTGAGTGTCAATGAGACCAAAAGCGACGAGAGAATCGAAACAATGTAGGCGATTGCCAGTGGTTCGAATAATCGTCCCGCAACCCCGGAAATCGCAAACAGAGGGAGAAAAACCAAAATGACCACGATCGTTCCAAAAACAATCGCACTGCGAATTTCGCGGCTGGCATCGTACACGACCTGAATTGCAGGACGCGGATTCTCACTCGCATTATTTTCCTTCAATCTCCTAAAAATATTTTCGACGTCCACGATCGCGTCATCGACGAGCTCCCCCATCGCCACCGCGATCCCGCCTAGAGTCATGACATTGATCGTCAACGATGTATCAAATAGGGTGCTCATCATTCGAAACACCAGCGTCGTGATCACTAGCGAAAGTGGGATAGCCGTCAGGGTTATAAACGTGGTTCGAAAATTTAGTAGAAATAAGAACAGCACAATTACGACTAAAACTGCTCCAATGACCAAGGCTTCGCCGACATTAAAGACGCCGCGATCGATGAAGTTGCGCAGTCGAAAGAGTTCGCTGTTAACCACAAAATGTGCTGGCATGGACGATTCGACATCCGCCAGTGCCGCCGCAATTTTGTCGGTCAGTTCGCGGGTATCGACATGCGGTTGTTTCACGATCGTAAAGACTAAACCGGCATAGCCATTGACGGCACCGTCACCCCGTTTGACCTCGGGGCCTTCGATCACTTTAGCCACATCTCCCAGTAGAACCGAGCGTTGCGCTGTGACCTTGACGGGTACTTTCGACAGGTCCTCCACAACGCGAGGCCCCGTGGGGCCGATGCGACCGAGAATGCGAATCGGGCGTTCCGATTCTCCGGTGATCGCGTAGCCCCCGCTGGTATTGAGATTGCTTTCGGTCACTGCGTGCTCGACATCTTGCAGGGTGACTCCATAGTCAATCAGCGCAACAGGACTCACCAATACCTGATATTGTTTCCGATCACCGCCTTGAATAAATACTTCGGCGACACCGGGGACTTTGAGTAGCTGTGGGCGCACGACCCAATCCCCCAGCGTCCCGAGTTCGAGGCGTTGCTGCAACTCATTGGGGAACGAAACCGGATGAGTCAGGCGATCCACCGTGACCTCGAAGTCACGATAATCGTCGCCGACGGTCCTTTCGAATTGATCCGAAACAGGACGCACCGTGGCTTCTATTCGTTTCCATGTTCGAGGATTATGCCGTTCCACTGGCTGCCAGACCGCCACTTCGCGAACACCTGGCTGACTTTCACGTAGTTCGGCCAGCAATTCTGTTTTCCCGACGGACGTCAATTGGCCACCTTGGGGACCTGGTTGAAAATACATTCCCGCCACGACAATTTGTCCCATGATCGACGAGGGAGGCGTCATTTGGGGAACGATACCCGGCGGCAGAACGTTGGTGAGGGAGGTCAGGCGTTCCTGCACAATTTGGCGAGCGGCACGGATTTCCGTCTCCCAACCAAACTCGATGTAGATGACATTCAGTCCAGCCGTACTCTGACTGCGAACCGCTTCCACACCGCTCGCCCCCAACAGAGCGACTTCGATGGGTTGTGTGACCAGCGATTCGACTTCTTCCGTTGCCATGCCAGGGCATTCAGTCAACAGAATCACACGAGGTCGGTCCAAGTCAGGAAATACATCGATTGGCATGCTCGAGGCCAGATATGAGCCGTAGACCAGCAGAATGAGACTTACGATGACAACCAAAAATCGGTAGCGCAATGCAAATCGGATGACAGAATCGAGCATAAAATAATTTCCTTAATGGGCGGCGTGCGTGGTTCCGTCAGCGTGGACATGGATATCGGACCGCATGCCACTGGCCGCCTGTGACTTGAGGATCCGATTCAGTGATGCTGCAGAACCCTGGGCGAGGTAGAAGCCGGGTAGGATCGTTCCATCGTTGGCAATCACAACGCTCGTGCGGTCTTGGTGAACAACTCGCACACTGTGACGATTGAAAAGCTCCCCATTTTGTTGAAAGACATATGCCTCGGGGCCTTCGAAGACCACGGCAGATGAAGGCAAAACAATTACATTCTCTAATTCTTCAACCGGGACTTGAATCCGAACCCGTTGACCAGGGCGATAGCGCCACACGACAAACGGTCGTCCGTCCTTTTCATAGACACGCGACTGATTCGTGAGTGGAATAAAAAAATCAAAAGTACGGCTGATTGGGTCTGTCGTATTTGCTAAGTGCCTAATTCGAAACTCCTGCTCGACGTCCGGCCAATCTTGGGTGGCATCGTCAGTAAAATCCACGTCGACAGGCCAACCATTTTCCGCGGCGCGGGCCAAACTGGACGCTTCCTTCTTAAAGCCATTCCCCTTAATGTAAAGTGCGTTGTGGTTTGAAAGTACCGCCAACAATTGCCCCGCATCCAATTGTTGTCCGATACCAATTTTCAACGACTGAACTTCTAAAAAACCAGACTCAAACAGGTCGGCAGGGCCAGAGACATAACTTACAGGATTGAAATCTGATTGAGTGGCGATGATCTTCGGAGCATTAATGTCAATGGTCGAAAGAAATTGGCCCAATTCGATCTGTGCAATTTGGTTGGAATTAAGGCCACGGGACAAAAGGTCTTGCCGCATCCCCTCGATCAAACCTGACTGACGTCGGATCTGCTGTTCCAATTCGATAATTCGTGACCCAGCGACAGCACCGGACGCAGCCAACGGGCGTAAGCGATTGATTTCTGCATTGAGAATTTCGGTTTCACGTATGGATTTAAACAAGTCCGCCTGTGATTTTTGCAGATACTCACTAACCAAACGTATGGTGAACAGTTTTTGATCGGGTTCAACCAAATCTCCCTCGGCAACATGAATCTGTGCGACGACTCCGACCACTGGCGCGGTAATGCCGTTGTCGGTAATTCCAGGGCGTTCCGCAATCACACCTGGAATTTCGATTTTTCGCCAGTAGGTTTGAGCCTGGGCAGGTTTCGCGACCAATCCCAGGTTGATCCTCGCTTGCTCGCTGAGTTTCAATATCCGGATCTCCTCGGCGGGAAGGCCATCCTCTTCGACAACGTGGTTCGATTCGATTCCCGAATTTAGCCAGGGAAGCCATTGGTCACGAACAAACCAGATTCCGCCCCCCAAGCCGATGGCAATAGCCAAATAAGCGAGAACCTGAATCCATTGAAATTTAGATTTGAATCGCATTGAAACATTCCTTAGACCATCGCGCACGACAAACGTCCAGATGAAGGCATTTTTTTTGGTGCAGCAATGGGCCAGCAAGCCCGAATTAATAAGAGATCAACAAGTCAAGTCGTGTGAGGGACTTGCTTTTATATGCGCAGGCAAAGAATTTGCAGAAATAGGGCGCAATGCGAATGCGGGAACGGACCTGCCATGGCTGCAATCGGGCAGCATGTCGGACTAGGAAAATGGGGCCGGGCAACAATATGGCAACTCAAAAAACGGGGCAATTCGATTTTTATCAGTCGACTTGTCTGGCTAAATAAATCGTCCTGACCTACCAGGTAAACCGCGTCACATTCGTGACCACAGTCGGGTTTAGCCTCCAACAGAGCACCATCGTTATCCCATGCCAAAACGACATCACTTTTTGCAATTTCGACGCAATGATCGTGGCTGCTATGATCGTCGCTATGGAGGGGATCATCTTGCTGATCGTCGGGGCCGTCATCATCTTGGTGAAAAGGGTGGTGATCATCGTGAGGAGAGGTTCTGTCATCATGATGGTGATCATACAAGCCAATATGGATATGTCGCCGACTCGAATGGCTGTCTGACGTTTCGAAAGAATGTCCATGCGGGCACCCAATTGCTACGGCCTGATTGGCCAGCAATAGCGATACGAACAGGAGACAAACCCATGGGCGAAACATTGTGATTTCCGAGTTCAAAAAAAGTTCATGTGCGGTCAAATTGTATCACACAAGCGCCGTAAAGCAAAGTTCGTTGTCGGTGAGGCGTTAGATTCGCCTATTCAAGTTGATTCAACGCGAACCAGAGACGCGGTACTTTAGCCTCAATGAGCAAACCGCAGCCAATTGAGCCGTGAAACGTGTCGACAACGGCCTTGCTCTGTTCCCTCTGGCGGCCTGTTTCTCAATATTGGGTTAAGGGACAGATTGGCTTTTGATAGCAAGGGCCTACTCAGAGTCGCGAAGGAGTTGGCGAATTCTCTCGACTTTGGCAATCTTAACACAAAAGGCGTCGAGGACATCCGGGTCAAATCGGGTTCCCCGATCGGCCAACATGATCTCTAACGCCTTTTCGATCCGGAACTCAGGCTTATAGGGTCGTTGACTGCACAAGGCATCATACACGTCGGCGACGGCCGTAATGCGACCTTCGATTGGGATCGATTCCCCCTTCAACCCTAATGGATAACCGGTGCCATCCCATTTCTCGTGATGCGTCTGGGCGATTCTGGCCGCCATCGTGAGGAGGGGCAAACGCATTGATGCCGGAAGGTCCGCTTTGTTTGTGTTCGGGTTCCGCAACAGTTCCACTTCTTCCGCGGCAAAGGGATCTAAAATACCTCGCCCGATTTCGCAATGCTGCTTCATCACTTCGAATTCTTGACAGGTCAATTTCCCCGGACTCAACAGAATGGAATCCGGGATTCCAATTTTCCCCAGGTCATGCAACGGCGCCGCCATTTCTATTTGTGCGCAAAACGTAGCAGGGAGTTGTAGTTGTTCCGCAATGACACGAGCATATTTGCCAACCCGCACTACATGCCGCCCCGTTTCATTGTCACGATATTCAGCAGCTCGAGCCAAACATTGCAAGATTTGCTCGCGAGATCTCTCGAGCAACAAAGTTCGTTCTTTAACCTTTTGCTCGAGGTCTCGGGCGTAGCACGATAGGTGGTCAAAGTGCTGTTTGACCAACAGTGTATTCTGGACTCGCAATTTTAATTCGATTTGTTCGACAGGTTTAGCGAGAAAGTCCATGGCGCCCAACTCTAACGCCTGTTGTTTCACTTCGCGGTCCTGACTGGCACTGAGAACAATAAACGGTGTCAGTTTCAGCGATTCAACACCCTGTTTCTGTTTCAGAATATCTAAACCACTGATTTGAGGCATATTGATATCAAGTAAAACGAGGTCCGGTTGCTCTCGAAGAATGGAATCCATCGCTTGCAACGGATCAGTTACCTCAACAAAGTTTCGATAACCATCGGCTTGAAGAAATCGTCTTACCACACTTATGATGATCCTTTCATCATCCACAATCATGATCTTAGCGCGACTCTTGGGAGAATCAACCAAGCTGGCAACCGAGCAGCCATTTTCCATCAACGTCAATGACTCGGCGATCCGTTTTTCGTGATCGACCGTTACGGGAATCGATGGCGATGGCAAATTGAATTGGGCTGTTTGCATAGACATGACGAGGACTCAAAACGGGATAAAGTGAATTTGAAAACGAATTTAGGTTTGTTTACTCAACCTTAAATTGACTACATTCCGACTGGAGAGATATTATCGACTTCAATTTCATCGGTGGTGGACTGAATAACTTGCAAATTTTTTAAACACGTTTCCACATCACCCTGTTTGGCAGACAACTCGAGTTGGCGGCTAGGCTCGAAGAGTTCGTGGAACCCGCAGGTACCTCCACAGCCCTTCAGCCAATGAGCATGTGAATACAACTCGTCAAATTGGTTGGTACGAGCCATTTCCCACATGCAAGGCAAGGTCTCCCTTAACTTCGCAACGAACTCTTGCACGATCTCCACCAATTCGGGCTCGTCCATCGGCAAGCTGGACTTAATGGGAGCCGAGCGACGAATCCCATCTTCTCCGTTTGTCCGTTTCAGCACAGGTTTCTCGTTGGCAAAAGATCGTATGTCTTGTTTAATAAGACTCAAAAGTTCAGCAAGCTCATTCTCTAGGCTGACCATATCGCTTTCATTCGCAAACGATTGGACGCGATCCAAAATGGCTCGATGTTGCTGTGAATCCGCGAAGTTTTGTTGCCGGGAGCGATCGCACGCTATCCCAATTGCATGGAAGTCAGATTTCTCAAGGGCCATTTGCACGTCGATCAAAAACTCATACCAGCCAAGGGCCGACTGGAAAGCCCCGGAGTCAGTGGATGGATTTCCCGAATGCAAATTGTTTTTTATTGCGGCATTGATCATGTCGGTATCTTCCGTTGGGGCTGGCGTTAAACTCCGCGGCGCGATATTGGCTTCCGCCAAAACGGACTGCTCCGCAAAACTATCGTGAATGGACGTCGAGGAACTGATTTCCTTGCCCAATTTTTTTAGCTTCATCGCGATCAACTCCAACAGATTGTCCATATTGATTGGTTTGGGCAAAAATCCATCGCAACCAGCAGCGGC
>JBGSIY010000921.1:0-2287 GCA_041742275.1 Pirellulaceae bacterium
TCCTAGCCAGGGGATATGGTTC
Organism: Pirellulaceae bacterium; assembly: GCA_041742275.1. Lineage (GTDB taxonomy): Bacteria > Planctomycetota > Planctomycetia > Pirellulales > Pirellulaceae > BJ22. Next base: position 23 of record JBGSIY010000921.1, read on the forward strand.
CAGAATAACAATTATGAGCAGCCGACCGTTGGCTAGTGAAATTGTACGTTCGACGAAGATGTTCAGTTTGTTGGAAATGCCGGGACGGATTTCCACGGTATCCATGCTTTGTGGTTCACAGGCGCCGCATGCAATTGTCAATGGATCTCTTGTTCGAATAGACGTGCCGTAATCTACCGAGTTGTCGGGGGATGCGACTCCGTTAAAGAAAACTTGGTTCCAAAAGTATTGGGTCGTGATTTTTTGTGTGGTGCTTATTGGCACTGCAGTTTGTGGGTTGATCGCCTATCGGCGGATGAATCGTGCTTTATAAAGCGCAGGAAGCGCCGGCGTTTTCAATATTATTCGAATAGGTAGGTCTACATCGCTGGCGCTGTATTTCGCTGTCCACGTCCCACCACATGATGGCCAAATAATTTTTTTTTGGCTTTTTTTATTTGAATGGTTGACTTTCGCCCCCCCCCTTTTTTACAATCGGGGATAGTTTCACCTTATTGCAGTTCACAGAAATTTTGGAGGTTTGTGATGTTTCAGCGAATTCAACCTTTTGCGTTCATCTTGCCACTTCTGTTCGTCGCGGCATTCCCGGTTTTTGAAACTTCGGGGGGATCAGGTACATGTGTGCATTGGTATACGATTGACTGCAATGGTACTGGGCAGGAAACGTGTCCGACACAGAATTCGGCGGAGTATTTTTGGGGTTGGAATAACATAATACGCAATAGCGATGAGGTTACCACCAACTGCGATACTTTTAAGGACGAAGCGAATGCGCCCTGCAAAGTTTACTCGCTGTATCAGGATGTCGCTGGAGCACAGGTCGGATGTGGTTTGGATTAATTTTTGAATTGGATTTTTGTGGTTGGCGCTTGCGTTTCGTAGATGAAACGCGGCTCTTGAATTAGGTTAAGGTTTTAGTATCTGAACCGGGTTGGAATTGACAATGGCGAAATTGCAATCAAGGCAGAAACGTCTGGATATGCCAGATTTAAGGGCAACTTTATTGTTGCGCAAAGAGTATTCCTTCGGCTTCAGAAGGGGTGTGCGTCAATTTGGGGTAATAGCTGTGTGCTGGGCTTTATTTTGCATTGTTCCGATTGGAGTGCTTCAGGCGGTGCAGTCTTCCGGCAACGACCAAGTTGTTGAGAAACTGTTCTTGCTTTTGGGTCAATATCATGGAAGGGAGTTTCGGGTTGAGCAAATTTTCAATAGCCCTGAAGCGGATTTAGTTGGATTGAAGTGCCGGATCGCCAGTGATGGAATGGAGGCTGTGGTTGAAAAGACTTACGCCTATAAGGGCGGTGAGTCGAGTGCGGGTTATTATTGCAATCGGGAGTATGCGTATTCCGTGAATCGCACGCCGACCAATTGGTTTTCAGCAACTGCCACGACCGAATCAGGGGTTGGAAAAAATAGGTTTGGAGATCTTGGTTTCCCATTAATTTTTTTTCTTGGCAGAACGCTCGGTGGCCAGCGACTTTCCGATTTTTTTAGCGAGGCGAATCCGGTTGTGACTTTGCTGTCCACTTCAGGTGAATCTCGTAAATACGCGGTGACTGTCGAGTCAAGGTTCGAAGAATCGTACCGATTTGAAGTTCTCAATACCGAAAACTCTTTTGAGTTGACGAGAGTTGTGGTGGAAAAGACGCCCGAATCGATTTCGGCTAGAAGTGGTCAGTCGGTTAGTGAAATTAGAAAAGTGTTTCGGAGACGCCGCTTTGCATTCAAAGACTTTGAAATGCGGGATGGTAGGATTGTGGCGTTTTCGAGCGATCCAGCATTGGATGAATTACCGAGTGGGAAAACAAAAGCCTACGGTGACGCGTCGAGGGTTACGGTGACGAGCAGTCGACCTTTGGCTAGTGAAATTGTTCGTTCGACTAAGATGTTCAGTTTGTTTGAAATGCCGGAGCGGATTTCCACGACGATGCTTTGTGACTCCTTGGCACCCCACGCGATCATCAATGGATCACTCGTTCGATTGGATGTGCAGTACGCGTCGGAGTTGCAAGGGGAGGCCACGCTGTTGAAGAAGACTTGGTTCCAAAAGTATTGGGTCGTGATTTGTTGCGTGGCCCTGATTGGCACTGCGTTTTTGGGAATGATGGCCTATCGGCGGATGAAGCATGCTCATTAAAGCGATAGCTCTGGCGACTGGATTGGCGTTGGGGACGGCAATGTTCGTCTCGGCGGAGATTCCCCGTTATCCGAACGATACACGTTTTACTGAGCCCGTTTGCGGGATTTACTGTGTTTGCGAAGCTC
>JBGSIY010000922.1:0-6991 GCA_041742275.1 Pirellulaceae bacterium
CATTTTCACCCGGCCTTACAAGTCAATTATGGCCGACCCTGTAGCGTATTTTCCTCCCGCAACCGCCGGAACGAGGACTAATCAAATGAAACACGGTTCAGCGCCGGACGAGAGGCCAACCTAATGCCGCGGTTGACTGCGAGATAGGAAAGAAAGCTCGCGATTCCAAAGGTCACGCAGTTGAAAGGTGAGAAGCTAGATTTTGACTGGGGCGAGGTCAAATAGGATCCCACGCTGGATAGCGCCATTTCGATTCATGGGACAAAATCGCCGATCAACTCGCTTGAAATCAACCAACACAACGCATGGAAGCCGCGAGAACAACCAGCGGATTACTTGAGTACCGCCGGGACTGCCAGCGCCCGGCTACTTTTCGGTTTGGCAACGCCGTTTTGCTCCACCTGGGAATCTTGATCGGAGAACAGGGTCCCGTCATAGGGTTTCAGATCAACAAACGAAAATTCTTGAAGCGCCTTAACAAAATTTGTCATGAGTTGCGTCTGATAGCGACGGCCGTTCCAACACAGGGCCAATGAACGCGTCATGGGTTTCCCTTCGATTGGTAAAAAGCACACGTTCTTGTTGATCTGTTTCGGGATCGCCGAGCTAGGAAAAAATCCAATACCGTGATTGAGCGACACCAAATAGTTTAACAATGCAAAACTTTCGACCTGCGCCGAAACTTTGGCCTCAACATGTTGCTCGGCGAGCACGTCTTGAATGACATTCGACAAATGATGATCTTCATTCAACAAAACAATCTTTTCACCGTTCAAATCGGCGAGAGAAATCGACGATAGACTGGACAAGCGATGACTGCGACTGATTCCTATCTTGATCTCTTCCTCAAACAGGGGTTCCGTCACCAAGTCCCGTCCACAACAGCTGGGGTAAGGGATCAACCCCAAATCAATTTCTCCTTTTTCACATGAGCGGACCAACTGAGCCACGGGCTGTTCAAAAAAGATCAGCTCCGACTCGCCGAACTCGCGCCCGACGTGCTGCAAGAGTTTGGCTGACAAATAAGGCCCCACGGTCGTAGAGGTCGCAAACACCAACCGTCCGTAACGCCCATCGTCGAACATTTGTTTCTGAGTATCCTCAACCGCCCGCAAAATCTCCCCCGCGCGATCCCGCAAGGTATGACCCAAACGAGTGAGGGAGACATGCCGTCCCTGACGGTCGAACAAACTCGCACGAAACTCTTTTTCCAACTTGGCCACTTGCTGACTCAATGCCGGTTGAGAAACGTTACACTTTTTTGCCGCAACTGTAAAACTGCCACACTCGGCGACAGCCAAAAAGTAACGAAGTTGAGCGAGATCCATAGTCGATTAATCCAATAGGCGGGGAGCCGTGAATCACAGAGTTTTCTAATAGAGCAAATGACTTGCTCTGGATACTCCATTAACGTTAACATGATTGTGGGAGATTTGGTTTTGCTTTTCAACTATCCCGAAAAAGAATATTGACGTTTTGCCATCATGACATTCTTTCATCTCAGTGTCTCGTAAAAAAAATTTGTTGTTGCCAAAAATTTAGCATTTGCCCTAGATCGGCAAACGAAGTCGAACTGTTGTTATTTCTCGCAGCCATGTCTTGCTAAAAAAATTACCATTGATTTTTCTGTTCTTCGTATTGCCTTTCCATCGCTCCCTTAGTCGGCAAAACACCACATAAAACAGCACGCAATTTCCGTGCCGCCAAGGCGCCAAAAATTTAGAGCTTTCCAGTTGGCATCCCGCTCATGTTCTCGGTTTTATGCGCGATCACTTCCAGAGATATACCGTTTTTCGCATGGCGAAATCCGCGATATGACCTGATGGCCAACAAATACGTAACGGATACGAACTTTGTTCCCGTGGGAACAATCTGCAAACAAGGCGATGGCGAATATGGATTAACGAACAAGTTCAACAAAAACAATTAATCAGACTAGATATTGTGGGGCTAACTGTGCGAGAATAGGTCTTGGTGAGCGACCTAAAGCGACACAACTGAAATGAGTGTTCCAAGTAATGAAAATTGACACGATCCCTTCGGAAGATCCCGTATTTGAGGACTCCCATTCTCCCGATCGACCTCCGGCGAGACCTTCGCTGTTCCGCCGCTTCTTAATTACGCTGTCTTGCATTGCACTTCTGGCTCTCATCTTTGCCACTATTTGGTTTCGCGAATCCCTGGCAACCCTGAGTGCAAGTCCGCAGTCTTATTATTGCGATCGCGTGATTGAAGCCGAGACGCGGGATTTGTCGGTCACCCAATTAGTCGATCAGCAGATCAATGAAATCATGAAAATCCAACAGGATGAATCGAAGTCGGGATTTGTAGGACGAGTCAACAAATTAAAGTTCCGCGCAAAAAAATCAGTCGCGTTGTTGGACATCCCCCTCACGCAGTCGGAACGGCAGTTTGCCTTGGTCTCCCTGATTGATGCCCTAACTCGACTGTCGGAAACACGGGATTTGTATTCTCGCGAAGACCTCCTCGGCGTCCTACATCAGACCATCGACGACTTTGACCCCTTGGTCCGTCGCCAAGCGGAAATTGCGGATGCGGTGATAAAAATTATCGACTTCATGCGTATCACGGACCAGAACCGTGAACTGCCTCTTCAAGCCATTGATCGACTACTCAGCAATTATCCCAATGATGTTGAGGTCGCGAATTATCTGCATGCAATGAACATGCAATTGATTGGGGAGAATCAAGTCGAATTCGCTACCGAGCTGATGAGCCGCATGCATGCCGTATATCAGCTAAGTAAAAATGAAGTTTTAAAAGCGATGTCTGAGAAAATGCCGGATCGTATTCGGATGGCCCAAGTTCGTTTGGATATGGTCGTTAGCGAAATGAATTACAGCATCCCCGCGTTTGAACGATTCGTCAGCACGATGCTACTCCTGGCTAATGGCAAACCGATGGGTTCGGAGTTGGCCAAGACGACGTTATGGGCCGCTTGGTATTGTGAGGTCACAGGAAAACACTCAGAAGCCAACGACATCTATCGGGCCATCGAAGAAAATTTCGCGAGGCAATTGTCAACTCCCGCTGCGATTTCGGCGCATCGCGCCGCCCTGGCTGGTCGGCAGCGGATTAGTTCGCTGGGAAACGAGTTTGAATTAATTGGCACATCACTCATCGCAAATATTCAGGCCCAAGATTATTGCCGCGATCGCACCGCGATTGTTGTTTTTTGGTCAAGAGAGAATTTGCCTGCATATCTCGAACAACTTCGCTACATCGATAGCGAATTCAGCAAATCAAAAACCGATCAATATGCCTTCGTCGGCTATTGTGTCGACGCCGAAGATGTGGAACCCAGCCCGAACTTGAAAAAGGGTGGTGACGGTCTGGCCCAAACAACGCCTTCCCTCGAACCGCCCGATTCTCAAGCGGAGTTCTCTCCCAATTGGCAAGTGAGTGTTAGCAGCCAAGAATCCGAAAAATTGGAGAAACACCTCAAATCCATTGGGGTTCCCGATACGCCCTACGTGATTTTGCTCAAGCCCGATGGCGTCATCTCCGCCATCAATGTCCCGCTGCAAGAACTCGGTTCGCTACTATCCAGTGCCCCTCGTGCAACCCGTCCGCGTTGACAGACGCCGAGTGTTCGCTTTGGTGTGTTGGGTATGGTGGAAAATAAATCCTCATGCTCAAGAAAAAATCGGAACTCATTGAGCCAAGGCTCAACCAAATCGTCTTGGAAGTTGCGGCGAAATAATCTCGGACTAATCGCGGCAGCGCTGCTGGTCTCATTTGTTGTTTTTTGCATCGATTTATGCAGTTCAGCTTGCTGGGGTAGAAGGTCGAGATCAGGCGAGTATTCTTGTAATAAAACTCAGCTAATACCTGTTTCCTTTTGGGTTTCCTTTCCGGAGTCGTTGGCGTTTTTCCCGATTTTGTAAGCTTAGGAAATTCCCGGAAATAAACTGGCAAATTGGCTCAATTTCGCACCGCTCTCCGAGCCGTGATTTCTCGGCTCGGAGAGTCGAGCCACGAACTTCAATCCTAGGCTGTGAATTTTTGATTGTCGTTGTTGGCTGCACGAACAAAGCGGCCTTGATCGTATCGGTTTCTCTGACCCGACGATCGCAGGGCTTTATAGGTGAAAAATGTCGTCGATCGCTCCGTCGATCGAAACGTCGATCGCACCTAGGCTGTGAATTTTTGATTGTCGTCGTTGGCTGCACGAACAAAGCGGCCTTGATCGTATCGTTTGCGGAGCAAACGACGACACAATTACCTGAACTGTTGATAAATTCACAACCTATCCGGGAACTTAATTCCAGACATTTACTCAGGGCGCAACAGAGTCAAACAGTCGCGTCTCCGCACCGCCATCCTCCACCACTCAAGCAGTTCCATCAGCTCAAAATAACTCCGCCGTTGTATGCCCAAGGGCGATCGCAACATCAACGCGAACCAGCAACCATGTCTCGACACATGAGTTCACAGCGTTTACGGTGTCATGCCGGTGAGCTGACGCTTGATTTGATCTCTTCGAACTGCTACTCGCTAATTAATTGCAATTGTTTAAAATATTTCCGACTTGTCTTCGAATACGCTTGTTGTATGCAAAATAACAGACAATTATCCCGGACGATCCGTTCAACGTGTTCGGGATCCCTAGTTCCCGAAGGCGAATTCTGAGGCTGCCTTTTCGTTTTTTAAACACATTTTATTTTAGTCCAGGGGAGTCAACCTCGTGATTTTGGCGGAGAATCTGACGAAGAACTACGGTTCCCGGCGTGCGGTGGACCACCTAAGCCTTTCAATCGAACGGGGAGAAACCTACGCGCTGTTGGGTCCCAACGGCGCTGGCAAATCAACCACCATTTCGATGTTGGTGGGATTGCTTGCTCCTGATTCAGGGCACGTTTTGATTGATGGTCGTTCGCCGCGCGAGAAAAAGACCCAGTGTCGTATCGGCCTCGCCCCTCAATCGTTGGCACTGTACGACGAGTTAACGGCTCGCGAACATATTCAGTTTTTTTCGCAACTCTACGGAAAAAAAGCTCGTGTCAGTGAATGCCTTGAATTTGCCGGCCTAAATGACCGGGCCACAAGCCGTGTCAGCACATTTTCGGGGGGGATGAAGCGGCGTCTGAACATCGCCGTAGCGTTGATTCACGAACCCGACATCCTGTTGTTAGACGAACCGACTGTTGGCGTCGACCCACAATCTCGCAATCATATTTTCGATTGCATCGACCAGTTAAAATCTAAGGGGATGACGATTTTATACACGACGCATTACATGGAAGAAGTCGAAAGACTATGTGATCGAGTTGCCATTATGGACCATGGTAAACTATTGGCGGTCGACTCCATCCCCAATCTGCTGAGCCAATACGGGGGCGACTCGAAAGTCACTGCGGAGCTAAAATCAATTCCCACCAACGTGGAGTTGCCTGGCGTTCGCCATGATCTGCAATTGTGTTTTGACTCCCATCAGCCCCTAGAGGAAACGCTCGAACTCAGTCGCGCCGGCGTGGAGTTTCAATCGGTGACCATTTCCCAACCCGATCTCGAATCCGTTTTCCTCTCGCTGACAGGCCGCAGCTTGCGCGACTAAACGATCGCCGATTCGGTTTTCTTTTATTGCGAAACGATGCCGATAGATGGCGACCTCCGTCGGCATTCCTAAATCAAGACAAGACAAATACTGACCAACGAGATTAAATCATGCGAATCCTAGCTCTGGCTCTCAAAGATCTGAAGTTGCTTTTACGCGACCGAATGGCGGCCTTTTTTATATTAGGCTTCCCCGTGTTGATGGGGTTGTTTTTTGGGATGGTTATGGGTGGATCGTCTTCCGGAGACACCGGGAAGATGAAGGTGGCAGTGGTTGACCAAGACCAATCAGACATGTCCAAAAAATTCTCAACGGCTCTAGGGGCCAATAGCAACTTGCAACTGCAGCCTGACGAATTAGAAACAGCAATGGAAAGTGTGCGTTTGGGAAAAAGGACCGGCATGATCGTGATCCCATCTGGTTTTGGTGAAACGGCGGGGATGATCGGTGTCGAGCAAATTCCCTTGCGACTCGGACTCGACCCGTCGCGGACCGCAGAAAGTGCCATGCTCGAAGGGTTCATCATGCAGGCCTCAGCCGAATTAATTCAAGAACGTTTTAAAAACCCACGCCAATTCCTGCCGAACATTCAGGCTCAACGAGAAGATCTCCGCGCCGATGAATCGCTGAACACGGCTTCCAAACTCTTACTCGATTCCTTTTTTGGCACGCTCGAAACCATGATCGATTCAGCTGATCAAATTACTCAAGACAATAGTCTCGCCGAGGATGAAAATTCGTTTGGCTTTTCTTTTGCCAAAATTGAAGCACTGGACGTGAGTCGCAAAATCGATCCCAATAGCGTTGCGGCTCAAACCCAAAAGATAAGGTCCAAATGGGATATCAGCTTCCCCCAAGCGATGTTATGGGGGGTGATGGGTTGTGTTGCCGGATTCTCTACCTCCATTGCCCGAGAACGGACCGCCGGTACGATGATTCGCCTGCAAGCGTCACCACTGAATCGCTTTGAAATCTTGCTAGGAAAGGCACTGGCTTGTTTTATAACGACCATCGGCGTTGTGGTGATGATGGTAGCCTTGGGCCTCTTCTTGGGAATGCGACCTAATGATTACCCCAAATTAATCGTGGCAACGCTGGCAGTTGGTTTCTGTTTTGTCGGCATCATGATGACCTTCTCCGTTCTCGGCAAATCCGAACAATCCGTTTCCGGTATCGGCTGGGCTTTAAATATGGTGATGGCCATGTTTGGCGGAGCAATGATTCCGGCAATGTTCATGCCGTCATTCTTGCAACGCATGAGCTCCCTCAGTCCCGTACGTTGGGCCATTCATGCTCTCGAGGGATCCATCTGGCGCGAATTTACCTGGGCTGAACTATTCCCTTCTCTGGCTATTCTACTGGCAATCGGAGCCACTGGGATGATCGTGGGCAGCACGCTATTGAGTCGCCGCC
>JBGSIY010000923.1:0-3139 GCA_041742275.1 Pirellulaceae bacterium
ACCCGCCTTATATTGGCTACAAATTTTCTGCGAGTATGCAAACCAACGCTTCAGCATTTAACCACTCTCCGATAAACAAAACCAACCTTGTTCCCTGAGTCCAATCCTAGGCGTCTCGATGGCAACAGCCAATTCCAAATCAGCTAGGATTGAATAAAAATCCAGCAGGCAAATTTTTGCCAGCAGAAGGAAATGAAGATCGTTAGCACATTGATCAAGAATTTCGAAGCCTTTTGAACAGAAATCTGGGTCGCCACATTTCCCAAAGTTCGCCATATTAACGATTGAAATCGTCAATCAGCCGAATTTACGGCCGCGACTTCAGCTTGGCTCAGAAAACCGCCGAATATATAGCGAATGAAACCAAACGCTCGTTTCCGAAATATCGAGCTTCAAAAACTTTTTTTAGGGTTTAAGAAAACGGTCAAAGAAACAGTCATATACTCTGCGACAACCGCCATCGGCTTCGAAGCAAGCACATTGGTCTTGGTTAACCTCACGAAGGGCAGGCACCGCTCCTTAAAACTTGCCCTGGTGGTGACAACGACTGAAAAAAACCTGTGCTCATTCACATTCTGTCCTACAACAAGCTTGAATCTAGACTACAATTCGCTTCCGTTTTTTTGATTCATTTTTACCTTTTTCGATGCGATCTATGGACATTCATTTCGAAAGCAATCGTCAAATCAGCATCGAGGAATTTGTCGATCTACTGAATAGATCGTCTCTTGCTGAACGTCGCCCAGTGAGTAACGGAAAATGCATGGCCGCGATGTTAGCCCACGCCGATATTCTTTGCACCGCTTGGGACGGAGGGAAACTCGTCGGAATTGCCAGATCAATTACCGATTTTGAATACTGCTGCTATCTTTCCGACTTGGCTGTGGACGTTGAATACCAAGGCCAAGGGGTCGGGAAAGAATTGATCCGACTCACCCAAAGTCAGCTTGGATCCCAAGCCACTCTGATTTTGCTTTCAGCGCCGAAAGCCGTTAATTACTATCCACGAATAGGATTTGTGGCTCACCCTTCCGCTTGGACCATCGCCGCTCAAAAAAAGATAGAGTAGCCATAAAACACTCGTGACTCTCGTTTCTATCGCCACTCTTTTGCATCAGCTCGACTCTTTATCCGACGAAATTTTTCTGCGAATGCTCATACGCGCACTCAGCAGTGCTCGCAACCGAAATCCCAGCCGATCGCAACAGCAGCGTGGTGGATGGCGGTCGAGGATGGTGACGGTTGGCGAAGCAGTCCCGGTCAATTTAACTAACTTCTGTTTGTCACCGGTCAAGTGAAAACCAGTTCAACATGGCGATCTATCACCCCCTCTACGGGAACTCTGGCGCGAACGCACGGAAGTCGTGATGACATCCAGGGGGCAAAATTTTCAACGACGAAGCCTACCTCGAGCCTGTATTGTCATCTGCGAACTGCTCGATGGCATCCAGAATCGAACCTAAAATACGCTGGCTCTCACCCGATTCGCTTTGACTCCCAGCATAACGGGCATACTGACGTTTCAAATCATCGGTTGTGATCAGCAAGCCCTTGGCTCGCAGAGCTTTAACAAAACCCTGAGCCGCTGCTCGACGCAATTCAATGGGAGCTTGGGACTGACTGGCATAATCTAGCAATCGTACTTGGGAAGTTGGCGTACCCATGTTCCCGAGCAAGTCTATCGCCACTTCTACATGAGATGGACTGTAGATCAAATTTACTAACTGGTTTTGATACTGCAGAGGCTCATAGAACCCGTAGACCTCGGGTTGACCAACGATTTTTTTCAACCAATTCACCGCATAGATTGAATACAATTGCCCGGCCTCATTGGACAACGGCCATGGATCGACCAGACCTTTCAGTCGCTGCACTTGCAATTCCAGTGAACCCGAATCGGTGGAAAGTGGCATCACAATCATTCTTGGGTCACGTTCGGCAATGCGCTGCGCACGCACGGGGTTGGGATCGGTCGTCAAAATTGCAATCGGAGTGCGGCGAGTTCGGGGGTCCATCCTCAACTGCTGCGCTAATTCTAAATAGTCGGGTCGAAACAAGGTGTCGGAAATAAACAGAAACTGAATGTTCGAATCAGAGGTCGCCTCTCGGAAAAATTCTCGACTGTTGCTGACGGCCCGGCCGGCAACGCCTGCGTTATCCAACGCCACAGCCAAGTTCTGAGCAATGTCAATTTGATTGTGCCCCACCAGCCCCGATGGTCGTTGGCCATAGCCAGCCAAAAATACGGCGGTCGACATCGCATAACTGCTTCCAAAATAAACGCTTTGTGGATCAAGTTGCTGAATTGTTCGCAATGCACAAAATTGCAGGTGCACATCGCCTGATCGAAAAGCACTGATGAGTCCGGATTGCACCGTTTGCGTTTTAACAATTTCCAAGCCATCGTCCGCTTGCCCCAACAAGTCACATCCGCCGGCCGCCGCCGCAATTTGATTTTCCGCCAAGGCCAGAGAGATCACCGAATCGATTTCCGCCCCGTTGATACCCGGGAAACGCTGACTGAGGTCTCCCCACAACAATTGAGCTCGCGGTCCATTCAGTCGCTTTTGAGCATCCAAAAACGTCATTAGATAAAACGTGCGATACTTTGGATTACTCGGCTCGGCAGCATACAAGTCAACGGCGCGATCCAGGGCAAACAACCGGCTGGCTGTAGCTGGTGGCAACCGTTGTTGCTCTAATCGATCCGCCTCGATATTCCACGTCCACAGAGTCGCATACGGAACGACATCGTTTAGGCGAATCGTTTCAAACGAACGCAATCGCCCACCAGCGAACTCCTTGGCGTTGCCATACAATCGCTCCAGAGCATGTTCTCGGGGCAACACCGAACCATAAGTCTCCTCTAACCCCAATTCCACCGCCTCGCGAATGGTTGGATGCGTGGCTGGATTCAACACAGCCCCCATCGCTGTATCAAAACACTCGATGCTCTGATTGCGCGACAAACTCGTGAGGGCCTCGTAGCGAACTTGAGCTCGTGGCGATGTCGCTGCCCCCAACAAGGGTCCGATGGCGACATTCCCCATTACTCGCAATGCCGTCCGTACCGCTACAAATTCTTCTTGGCGATCACGATCAGCGAAAACATTTAACATCGCCGCAGCCGCTTCTGGAC
>JBGSIY010000924.1:0-3368 GCA_041742275.1 Pirellulaceae bacterium
ATCCACGAACCCCAATTGATTTTGGCCGACGAACCCACCGCCGCCCTCGACGCCGAATCAGGTCGGGAAGTGGTCACTATTTTTCAGGAACTGGCACGAGAACGCGGCAGCACCATTTTGATCGTGACTCATGACAATCGAATTCTGGATGTCGCCGATCGAATCGTCAACATGGTCGACGGCCATATTCGCTCGAACGTTTTGGTGAAACGCAACGCTACAATGTGTCGCATCCTGAATGAATTCCCCATCTTTAGCAGTCTGACACCCCAGGCCATTTCCCAAGTCGCCGACAAAATCACTTTACAAAAATATCCGGTGGGGGCCGAGATCATTCGACAAGGCGAAATGGGGCAAGAGTTTTTTATGATCGGCAAGGGTACCGTCGATATCGAGATCGATGGTACCGTTGTTAACAGTCTCGGCAAAGGCGCATTTTTTGGTGAGATTTCATTGATCAAACAGCAACCGCGGAACGCGACCGTTCGTTCCACTTCGGAAGTCACATGTTTTCTTCTCAGCAAAGACGAATTTCAATCGGTAATTCAGAGCAGTTCCACGTTTGAAGAAGAGTTGCGTAAGGCCATTTTTTCGCGGCAATAAAAGAGTTACGAGTCAGTCGCAAAAATTCAGTCCCGTTTGAAGGTTCGGGCGGCATGTCGGTTGAGCAAGCTCGCCCTCCGTCAACTTCTCTTTTACCTTCAGCGTCCCCACAACCCTTGAGCCCGACGCAAACGAATTAGATCAATGTCTATAGCTATGACTTCGTGGACAATTTGGCCCGTCAGCTCCAAGGCACGCAGGCGCTGCTGTTGGTGTTTGGCAAAGTCCAATGGACGTTCGTCTTTGGCTTTTTCGCCAGCGGCAATGGAATCTTGAAGACTTTCCAACTCGCGATGTTTGAGCTCCGCCAGCTCCCGATGACGTCGCAGCGAATGCAATATTTCTTGGACTTCGCCCGCAATCATCTGCCGCTTGGCCTCAATCAATTGATTCAACTGGCGTTGACGAGCGGCCGACTCCTGGGCCTCGAGGCGGTCCAATTCATCTTTCAAAGCACACTGCCACCAGCGAGCGACAACGGACTTCATCAGTCCCGGCCCCAACATAGGTTGTGCCGAGGCAACCAACCGGGTCAATGTTTCATTGGAAATCATCGAACAGTCGCTGGCTAACAGCATCAGGGCTTGCAGGTCGCCACGGTTCGCGAAGGCTACCTCGCGGGCCTGATCGAAATCCTCAATGCCACCGATTTCACCGACCTCTCGCGCCACATATCGAGTCCAAATTGGCTGTCCCGCTTGAGGAGCCAAGTGCAGCAGCCCCTCCAATCCATCTTGCAGACGGGATTGTGAATAACGCAGCTCAGCCACTTGTTGCTCTAACTTGATTTTTTCCCGTTCGAGTTCAGCCGGGTCACTCTCCATGCCAAATCCCGCAGACTGTAGCTTGCGCAAGGATGCGTCTGCGTCAACAAAAATGGCAAAAGCTTGTTCAAAAATCGGTTGCTGGGCGTAGACGTCAACCAAATTGAGATAACCCTCCAGGGCCGTAGCCGCATGCAAGTTCCGCTCATGCGCCGCTTGACATTCCATGGCAGCCAGTAATACGGCCGGAGTTTCGCAACTTGACGCCAACCAAGTTCGATGCGTTTCGATTTGATTTGCCACGGGCGACGAGGCTTTCGCCAGCCGAGCACAATTTTCAAATGTCAGCTCACGCAACCGCTCGGGCTGTTGGTCAGCGATTGGCCAACCCCAAATCGGTTCGGGGATTTCGAACAATTCGATGGGTCCACGTTCGTGATAGTCAATTACAGGCAACACATGCAGAACCGGCGCCAGGGATGCCGAATCGTGATGAGTCACTGCCGTGGAACTCACCCGGTGCTGGCGCTGAGCGCACCCCGATTCCAGTGCGATACTCGCGAGCATCAGGCATATAAGCCATCCTGGGCTATTTGGGTGCGGAGACTTCACTTCAATTACTTTTCAAGGTTGAACTTTTTTCAGGTCTGAATGGGCAACACCCACCTCGTAGTAGCGTCCCGTTAACAAACCAGCGTTCGCTAGACGACTCAGTGGCGAACGACCTATTCTGTTTAATCCGACGGCAACTTATGAGCCTTGCGGCGGGACAACGGATTGCACGTGTTCTGTTCGATCTATCGACTGCAACGCTCAAGACGTTTGAGCCTATTCAACGGGTTCAACCGGTTTTTGGGGTATGCATGGGGATCCCCATTCCACTTGAAACACTTAGAGAAACTTTGCCGATAATAGGCTGGTGCAGCGAGTCCGATAAACGATCCTAACCGCTTCTTCAAATCAGGCTCTCTGCCGCCACCACACCCCGCACAATCGGCAAACTCTGCCATATTAAGCATACGGTTCCAACGGCCAGCACCAGAAAAAGTGTAAGAAATTTTGCCTGTAAACCAGAGTACTGGGAACCGTCCCTCTTCTGGTTACCGATTTGACTTAGAGACCGAAGTGAGCAATCACTCGGGTTCGTTAGAACCGCACGGCTTGCGCCGTTGCGTTAAAATCGGAGAGTTATTTGGGAACAATTCCTTAGCGAGCAACCGAACCAACGGCCGCGAAAGCCGTTTGGGATTTGGGAGTTGAGCTGATGTAAAATGCTCCTAGATTGCCCAGGAGATTTTTCCGTTTCCTGCTACACCGTTACATTTTGCGAAAAGAAAAAACTCCGCGATTCCCCGCAGAGTTTTTCGTTTTAAATGAAAGCTGAGTTTTGGACTCGACGCCGTGACATGCGAGAACAATTCGCACCCGGACCGCGAACTTCGTTGTTAGTCCCGAATCAGGGACATAAACTCGGCCCGCGTTGATTCGTTGTCTTTGAACATGCCGCGCAAGGCACTCGTGATCGTTTTGCTGCCTGGTTTTTTGATTCCACGGATCGACATGCATGAATGCTCAGCACTGATCACGACCGCAACCCCTGACGTCTGGAGGTGGTTGTTCACGAGATCGGCAATCTCTTGCGTCATTCTTTCCTGAACTTGCGGACGACGAGCCACTTCGTCGACCACCCGCGCGATTTTACTCAAGCCCGTCACTTTACCGTTGGGGATGTAAGCCACATGAGCCCGTCCGCTGAAAGGGAGCAAATGGTGTTCGCACATGCTGGTAAAGGGAATATCCCGGATCAGTACCATCTCATCGTAATTCTCGGGGAAGACGACTTGCATGTGCCGTGCCGGTTCAACGTGCAGTCCAGCGAACATCTCAGCATACATTTTGGCAACACGTCGTGGCGTTTCCAACAAACCGGGCCGATCAGGATTCTCACCGACAGCGATTAAGATATCGCGAACAGCATCCTCAATTTTTTCTAAATCCACC
>JBGSIY010000925.1:0-4043 GCA_041742275.1 Pirellulaceae bacterium
GTGTTGTCGTTGAAGTCATCGTAGGGCCGCTGTGTTTAGAGAGTTGAGTTGGTATATGCAAGTCAAGAGATGAGGGGATTTCCTTATTTTGATCGTCATTGTCTGAGCGTCAACTGGTTTCCTGTAGTAGACCGCAGTAAACGAGCTTTTGAGCCGCTAAATTCAATACGACAGGATCAAGACCGCTTCTGATAGCGATGTCGGCGAAGCAATTTTTGCCGTCGCATAGGTTCAGCATCCATAAAACGGCTTGTTTTAGTGCCAGATCCTGATCTTCGCCATAGCCGCGATAAAGCCCAAATTGGTCCAACCGGGGTTCACCAAAAGGACGCACATTGATGAAAGTTTGGTTGGGTTCAAGTGGTACTTCTGCAACTTCCCTTTCTGTGCCAGAACGCGGGAGATTCGTTGCGGCAGGCGATCGAGTGTTGCCTGGCGAAGTCAAATCACTTGCCGACATGAGGGCGAATCCAGCATCTAGGTTACCGGCATCTTTAAGTCCCTGTTGCCAATGGGCTGATCGCGTGAACTCCGCGACGATCGTTTTGACCAACGATAAAGATTCCGTAAGCGATTCAGCACAAATGAAACTTAGGTCGTCAGCCGAAGTGTGATACTGACGATATTCACCTTCCGGAGTGCGAGTGAGTCGCCCAATCGGGAGATTGAATCCGGGCGAACAGTATTGACGTTCGTCGTAACCCCATGGCGTAAAGTCTCGAATCTGAAATTCAACAGCTTCCTGCTCAAGAACCGTTTTTGTGATCCGGTCAATCAACGCTGTTTGTTGACGGCTGGTTTTGTATGTGAATTTTCCGTGGTCACCCAGGTTTGATAAAACCAAACCACCACGAATTCGGCGTACGGCATCCGAGTTTTGCCCCAGCCACGTGATCGCACCAATGGTAGCTGGTAAAAATAGAAATCGGAACGATATTGGCAGTGGAGGTTGCATCGCCAATTGGCGGGCAAGTTCCGTGGCAACGACGATCCCGGTCAAATTGTCGTTGGCTAATGAAGGATGGCAAATATGTGTGGAAATCAAGAACTCTTCAGGTCGTTGACCTGAAATCAACAGTTCGCCGTAATTCAGTTCGCCTGCATACTGATCGGCATCAATGAAAACGCGAAGCGGCTGTTTGATGTTTTCCGCTGTGACTGCCGTCCGATGTTCCTGGCTGAGACAGAATCCCCAACGCGATTGAAAATGAGCCGTGCGATAGGGTATCCATTCAGGTTGTTCCGGCAGCGAATGGAGGTAGGGCGACAGCTCTGACCACAACATTTGTTTGTCTACTCCGATGCTGTAGCTGACAATATGGAGATTGGATTTCTGGATATCAATTAATTTATGGCCAGAGGGATGCTGTACATAAGCTTGCCGAATGCTCCATTCCTGTGGTACGGACCAATCTAAGACCTGCGTGCCCGTGGGAACGCTGCGGGTCTGGATGGGAATCCGTTTGGCAACTGCATTCAGCGTGGCTCGTAGTCCCTCGCCTGTAATCGCACGATGCAACGGAAACAGCTCCGTAGCAAAACGATGAAGATCAGCGCCAATGGTCTGTGACTCGGATTCTGAAATAGGAGGCCAAATTGTGGAATCAAAAGTCGTCATTTTACCTGAGGTTCGGATTGATTGTAGCGACGGTAAACGACTTGTGATGGTTTCCCTACCAGATAATGATCGACTCCAATTTCCAAGGCTTTTCGATAGACTCCCATTGCGCCATCCATCGCATCGAGCGTGCGATCAATATCTTCATCGGAATGGGTGTAGCTAACGACCAAGGTGGTCATCAAAATGCCTCGTTTGATTGTTTCTTGGAGGAACAGGGAACGCATGGATTGGGAAGGTTGTAGATTTCCGTCCAAGGTTGAGAAGACAAGGCAGCAAGGTCGGCCAATAATTTGGATATGTTGCGTCAGGCCATGTCTAGCGATGATCTGTTTCCCTTCTTCCTGCAGTCTTCGACCACGCGCGTATAGGGTTTCAATCACAGGTTCTTGTTTGTAAACGTCAATTGTCGCCATGGCTGCAGCCAAGCCGTGAGTTTCGGCACCATGTGTTGTTGAGAGTAGAAAGACGCGTTCACGATCGTGCCTCAGTCCGCCGAGTTCCATGAACTGTCGTTTTCCCGTCAGGGCTGAAACCGAAAATCCATTCCCCATCGCTTTACCCCAGCATGAGAGGTCGGGATCAACACCATATTCGGCTTGCCCGCCTCCCGAATTCCAGCGAAAGCCGGTAATCATCTCGTCCATGATGAACAAGCTACCGTTTTTATGGCACACCTCGCGCACGCGATTGAGAAAATCGTTTTCAGGTTCGTCGTATTTGGCTGGTTCCATGATCAGACCCGCGATCTGCCCCGGGTGTTTGGCAAACAAACGATAGACGCTCTCAATGTTGTTGTAGCCAAACGTCAGCGTCAGGTCCTTCACGCAGCCAGGAATCCCGGCATCCAAGGGTGTCGTACCGATGAACCAATCGTTAGTTGCAAAGAAGGGCTGGTCGTGGCAACAAGCCACGTAGTCGCGACCCGTCCAAGCCCTCGCCAATTTTAATGCTGCCGTGGTCGCGTCTGAGCCATCTTTGCAGAATTTAACCATGTCAGCGGTGGGAACAAGCTTTAATATCGCTTCAGCGGCCTCCACTTCAATCACAGAAGGCCGAGTGAAGTTGACGCCTCTCTCGAGTTCTCGGCGAACTGCATCCACGACGTGGGGAAAGGCATGCCCCAGGCCGACACAGCGATTGCCCTGACCATATTCGATATATTCATTGCCATCGACGTCCCATACGTGCGACCCAGTTCCCCTTACGACGAACCCTGGCGACAATTGAGGATACTGGTCGTCGCCTTTTGCGTAGGTGTGACACCCACCGGGTATCATGTCATGGGCTCGAATTCGAAGTTGATCCGATTTTTGAAAATTCATGGTCATTGTTCAATCTGAAAAATACAAATTCGAAGTCAAACGGGTTTTAATGAAAACTACGGCTGCGTTCAATGCGTCGCCGACTACAAGAATCAACTTGTGCAACCCAGAAAGATCCAATTTTGGTTGAATCTGTTTAAATTCCACTGCCAGAGGAAAGGGGAGCCAAGTAGGAATTCACTTTCCGCACGGCTTGATCGTATTCGTCAATTTGCGTCAAACTGTAGGGCTGCATCGAGTTCCCCAGGGAATGTTGTTGCTCACGATACCAGCGAGCCGTATGGCGAATCGTTTCTCGGACATCCCACCCGGGTTTCCATCCCAGATTCCAAAGGGCTTTGTCGATCGAGAGCCGTAAAATGCCTGCCTCGCGTGGTGCATCGGGATCGCCAATATCAATCCAGGTTCCTTCGCCCCAGGCCTGAATAAATAAATCTACGACGTCTCGGACTGGGATTTCATTACCTGGCAATGGTCCAATATTCCAGCCACTGCAATACATCGGGTCGTTACTGGATAGGAGTTTGGTGCTCAGCATCAGGTAGCCACTCAACGCTTGCAAGACATGTTGCCAAGGGCGAAATGCATTGGGACTACGGATTGTGATGGGTTGGTTTGCCGACAGTGCCTTAACTGAATCCACAATAAGTGCATCTGGCGTCCAATCGCCACCACCGATCACATTTCCAGCACGGGCACTGGCGACCTTAATTCCATGGCTGGCGATCTTGTCGATGGGAAAAAAAGAATCGCGGTAAGATCGAATTACCAACTCTGCGGCACCCTTGCTACCGCCATAGGGATCGTGCTCACCCATGGCATCCAGTTCACGGTACCCCCAAATCTGTTCTCTATTTTCGTAACACTTGTCACTCGTGACCATGACCGCACTGCATGGTTTACCCCACAATCGAATAGCTTCTAAGACGCTGGCAGTTCCCATTACATTGACTGAAAATGTTTCTAGTGGATCTCGGTAACCCTGTCTGACGATCGATTGAGCAGCCAGATGTAAAATCAAATCCGGTTGCGCTGCTCGGATCGCCTGCAAGAGGCGGTTCGTATCTCTAACATCTGCTATGTAGTGATCTTGCAACAAA
>JBGSIY010000926.1:0-2809 GCA_041742275.1 Pirellulaceae bacterium
TCAATCAATCCTTGACGCAATTCAACCAACATTAAGGGGTCGTGTTCATACAAGCAGAGAACCTTGTTTCGCGCACGCTCTTTGGCCTCCTGAGTCGCTTCGACATCGACAAACTGAAATTTGGCGCGGGCCGACATTTCACGAGTCGGAATTTGTCGATTGCGGTACGGAAATGCCGGAGCCCAGGCGTTGGAGATCAAATACAAAACAACCGCACCGGCAAAACAGACACCAATACGACTCCACATAGCTGGTTGGCTGAGAAACTCCTGCACACGTTGAAACACGGTCTTCGGCGGAGTCAATGACCAACGCGGACGATGAGAATGAGAACTTGTCATATCTTTTAGATCCAGGAATTCATTTAATCGCTGGGAGTTGCGTTTTCATCGAGTGCAGTGCGCAGACCATCACTAGTGCGTTCATCGACGTCTCGTTTGGAAATCGTGTCCCATGAGTCGACGTCATTGCGAACAGCTCGGGGCTCATAGGCCTCGACGATTTGCTGCACCAATCGATGGCGAACAATATCGCTTCGACTCAGCCCTACGACTTTAACACCAGATAAATGCTGTAGTCGCTGAATGGCATCGGTGAGACCACTCCGAGTGTTCGGGGGCAAATCCGTTTGCGTGGGATCTCCGGAAACGACGATTTTGGAATCGAAGCCCATTCGGGTTAAAAACATCTTCATCTGAGAGATCGTCGTGTTTTGGGCTTCATCCAAAATAATAAATGCCTGATTAAGCGTCCGCCCGCGCATGTAAGCCAAAGGAGCGACCTCGATTACATCCTGTTGTATTAAACGTTGAACCTGGTCATACCCAATCATTTCATGAATGGCATCCAACAAGGGACGCAGGTAAGGATTGATCTTGGCCTGCATATCACCCGGCAAGAAACCGAGACTTTCCCCAGCCTCGACCGCGGGTCGCACCAACACAATTTTGCGAATCAATTGGTGCTTCAGGGCTTCAACCGCCATCGCTACCGCCAAATACGTCTTGCCCGTTCCGGCAGGTCCAATAGCGAAGACTAAGTCATGTGTCCTCAATGCCTCGACATAATTAGCTTGGCCCGGTGTCTTTGGTTTTATTTCCCGGCCGACCTGTAAAACGTCAATTTTGTTCGACGGACGAAACGGAAGGACGTCACCGGTGACGACAGCCATCGTCTCGTCAAACAAATCCGGGGTTAAGTTGCCATGTTTTCGAACGGCTTCAGACAAAGCTTCAATCGCTTGGCTGGCCAACGCCACTGAGGTTTCATCTCCCGCGATTCGAACAAGGCCATTGCGATGCACAATGCTTACTTGGAACCGGTCTCTCAGGCGTTTGAGATGCTGATCTTTCGCCCCGAACAATGGCAAGATAATTGAGGGCTCAATAGACGTGATGGTCACTTCGGTCATTCGTGTGTGCGGGCTTTCACCCGCTTGTTACCCTCCTGAGGCAATGTTTATTCGAAAGTATACGTTGGCAGTTGCAATTTTTGTTAACAATAAAATCTGTTGAAACCCCAACGAAGCACAAATAGATTGTTTGTTACGAAAATGCGAATGGCAAGGTAGCCGCAACCGGGAATCGTGTTAACTTTTCCACTTCAACACCGGCAAACACTAAAAACAACTGTATGAATGATAACGATTGTAGCAAATCAGAACGGGTTCAGCCTAATGCCCCATTTTTCCAAAATAAATTTTCCGGGCTCAATTTGTCACAATCCAATAGATGCAAGACGCCGGGACAGCAAAAATCAAAGAGTCCAAAATGTCCAACATCCCCCCCAACCCAGGCAGCCATACACTGGAGTCCTTGCAATTGGCATCTCGTTTAATAATGGATTCTGCCAAATCCCCCAACAAAGCAGCAATGCCGATGAAGACGCCGTAACCAATTACCCAAATCGTAGTGGGTATATGATGGTCTCCCGCCACCAACGGTGCGACGATCTTAAAAACGATGCCTGCTCCGACCGTTCCACCGACGATGCCGCCAATGGCTCCCTCAATCGTTTTACCGGCACTGATTTGTGGAGCCAAACGACGTCGACCACACATTTTCCCCACAAAATAGGCCGAAGCGTCTCCGAACTTAACCGTAGCAATCACGGCGATCACGGCACACAACCCAAACCCGTTGTCTCCGAACAAGCCGCGATGATAGGGTATCCCCCCCGCCAACATCGAAAAGTAAACGAAGATAAAAACATGATACAGCAAACGCCCGAAGGCTTGGGTTCCAGCGCGAAACCAAATCACTTCGTAGATGACCGCAATGACAATCGCAGCATAGAGACCTACAAAAGTTCCACCAAAAAAACCCAACGGACAACTTCCCGCCGGTCGAGGATACCAGATTGGGAGACTCGCTCCGACCATCATCGCCGTCACCCCTAGAAGCGAAACTCGATAGCTCACCTCCCGCCCATCGCGCTTCCACATCTCCACCAACTCACCGGCAGCCACTTGCATTGCCAACAACGTCACTAAGGCAATGCCGATACCGTAGACTTCCCATCCTGTGATGGCGAAGAATTGATAATCGAACCAAACGATTAGCAACATGATGGAGACAATGACACCTGCCGATATTAACCTTCGACTCAACAATGGGGTGCCCCTTGAGCTGTTACGCCTCCAAACCGACGATCACGCCGACTATAGTCGCGAATCGCCTGGTACAAATCTTCAACCCCAAAATCGGGCCAAAACTTTTCTGTTACCCAAATCTCACTGTAACTAATTTGCCAAAGCAAATAATTGCTGATCCGCATCTCACCCGAAGTGCGAATTAACAAGTCGGGATCA
>JBGSIY010000927.1:0-3436 GCA_041742275.1 Pirellulaceae bacterium
CTGCCAGTCAAACGAAAGCTCGACTTCCTGCTCTCGGACCTAGCTCTACGAATCTTTTTTTACCATGTTCGCAATTATTTCTAGGCAATTTCTACCGAACCGATCTAAAAGCCCTCCGTATTTGTGGGTAATGATCAGGGTACCACCGGCGGATCAACGCGCCCACCCAAATCCAAAGCCCCGATAGGGGCGACAGATTCCCGCGCGCATCGTTGGAGCAACGCATTACCGTGCCGTCACCCGTTTCCATCTTTCGGCAGGCGCCCCAACCGCCCGACCTCTGTGCCTTTTTTTCCTGTCGCGGCTATCGCCGCTGCGGTGAATGTGGTGCGTCCGTATCTGCGGGTGATACCCGCAGCTATGTGCGTTCGCGGCTATCGCCGCTGGCATACTCGGCTCGGCAGAGCGATGCGTGTCATGGCAAAATGGGACCGGTCATTGGATTGGTCGTGTCGCGTTTAAAGCCGTTTCCGAGTGTTGGCTGGGACGCCTTTTGGCCGCGAAGCGGTCGCAGCACATAGCCGCCGGTGAAGCCGGCGGATCAAGGTCCCCCACCAAACCCAAAGCCCCGATAGGGGCGACAGAAATCGGCGGGTTGAGGTTTGTGATGAATTTGCTGTCGCGGCTATCGCCGCTGGGGTGTTTTGGGGGAGTCCGTTTCTGCGGGTGATACCCGCAGCTAAGTGCGTTCGCGGCTATCGCCGCTGAAATGCAAGTTATGGCAGCACCCAGCGCGTGTCACGCTAAAGCGTGTACTCCAACGTCCCCCCGGTACCCGCGGTACCCGCGGCTCACTAGCCTCTAGCCTCTATTCTTTCGCTTCGACGCCAATCCCTTCCTTGAACTGTTCGACGGCGATCTTTAACAATCGTTCGGCCCTGGCCTTCTGCTCGGCGGATAATTCACCTTCAAAAAACGTCGTCACTTGGACCTGGAAATAATCCGCCTGCTCCGCCCGATCGCGGCCTTGAACAATATGCGCCCACATGTCGTTGTACAAGCCAGCCCCACGCGGTCGATTGAACCATTCGCCAGATGCGCGGAAGGCACCATAGGTAATCATCCCCTTTTGCTGCTCCCCCTCACGTTCGATAAAAAACTGCTCCACCAACGGCGGTGCCGTCAACGAACTGATCACCTCCAAGGGCTTACGGTCGGACGACGCCAAATCATCCAATCGCAAAATCGATTCATTGCGAATCTTCCAACCCGCCCCTCGATAACATATCCGCAAATCATGCCAATGCGGCCCAAACATAAAGTCACATGAAACCTGATAAACGGCCCCCTCGGCATCTGCGTACGAATACGTCCGCGAATGTTGTCCCCAATCATCCCAACGAAAAATCTCACGCCGGTCACTCGAAAATTCTTTAAATTCCAAACCCATTTGATTGTCGACAACAAACGTCCCCGAGAGCTCAAGGGCACGATCGAGGGCGCGATCGACGACCTCTTGGTACTTCGTTTCTTGCACCCCAAATACGGACATATACACCAACCCCAAAGCGGCGAATCCCGCGGTGACAGGGATTCCAAAGGTCGACCAAGGCGCGGAGAATCGCGCAACACTCGCCGCCTGCTCTTGCGCCAATGTCTCGCGATTTACACGCAATCCCTCCGCCTCTGCCGACGCCTCGTCATCTTCCTCTGTCAACTCATCCTCGCGAGTCGAAAAAAATCGATCCCAAATCTGCATCAATGTCAGACCCGGATGAGCGTCCTCGCGGTCCTGTGTCCGCCACTCAGAATCCACCGGCGCCAAAACTTCCGCCAGGAAACGATCAAGGGCGTAGATGACCAAAATCGAAATACCAAACAGGACCACCGCCAACAACGAATGCGGGGCACCGACGGCTAGGTCGACTTTGTACCAGGCCCACGCCAGGCCGATCGTGGTCAGACGCAACGAGTTCATCATGATCGTCCACAACACCCCGGCGATTAACAACAACACCGCTTGCACAACTCCCCGCTCACGCCAGACACAATAGATGGCAATGCAGTACAAAATTGAAATCAACGACACGATCCCACTGCACGCCTCGTCGACAAACAACTGCTTGTCCGGCAAGATCAACGTGTTTCCTTGCATCACATGCAATACCCCAAACGCGTCCATCAACAGACTCGTGACCTTGCTGCTAAACAATTGCAACCGCTCGATCAATAACTGATCTCGATCCAGCGGCGGGGGGACCAACAAAATCAATAAAGCCCACAACGCCCACAACCCTCGGATCCGCCAGTTTTGCATTAAACCGCAGGTCACGCTGAAACAAAAAACCACAAACGCGACCATGGCCAACCACGGGCTGAAGACATACATTGATGCCGCCAGAAAGACCCAAGCGACCACGGCGGCCAGCCAACTCAACCCGGTGACCCACTTCGAAACACGATTCACGGGGGTCGCCGTCCCCATCCGCGTGAACAAAAAATAACCCACCGAGATCAACAACAACGGAAACGCTTGATACTCCGGTCGCTGCCATTGCTGGCGAAAGAAACTCACCAAAATCGGCAAAAACGCCACCCCCACCGCCACCGCCGGTATTAAGATGCGTCGTAAATTAGGATTCGAAAACATAATTGCTTTTAAAAAGGTATCAGGAATCGGGAATCGGGAATCGGGAATCGGGAATCAGGAATCAGGAATCAGGAATCAGGAATCAGGTAACGGGTAACGGGTAACGGGTGTCAGGTGTCAGGTGTCAGGTATCAGGAGGTTGAGGCTCCCGCCGAAACGGATTCCTCATTGCCGGTTTACCGGGAACCTCAACCTCCCGCGCCTCTAGCTTCTAGCTTCTACCTTCTCAATCACTCTTCGCTGATCTTCCTCAGATAAGGCACTACCGCTGGGTAAACATAATCCTTGTTCAAAAATCGCCTCGCTAACCTCGCCACCTCGCTTGCGGCAGTCCGCAAAAACAGGCTGACAATGCATGGGCTTCCACGCCGGCCGAGACTCGATATTTTCCTGCTCCAACGCCAAACGGATCGCCTCCCGATCCCTCCCCACTTTGGCCGGATCAATCAACATCATCGACAGCCAGCGCGTTGATCGGCCACCGGGTATCTCGGGCATCATCGTGATTCCCTCGACCCCCGACAGTGCCTGGGCGTAGCGATCGAAAATCGCCCGACGGCGGTTCACGTGTTCGTCCAACACTTCCAGTTGCCCGCGGCCAATGGCGGCCAGCAAATTGCTCAAGCGATAGTTGTAGCCAATCTGAGAATGTTCGTAGTGGGGAGCGGGATCGCGAGCTTGGGTCGCCAAGAATCGTGCGGCCTCAACCCATTCCGCCCGCTGCGTCACCAACATTCCCCCGCCACTGGTGGTAATAATCTTATTGCCATTGAACGAGAAGCAACTGATGTCGCCAAACGACCCCGCGGCTTGCCCGTCCAAGGTCGCCCCGAGCGCCTCGGCGGC
>JBGSIY010000928.1:0-3153 GCA_041742275.1 Pirellulaceae bacterium
GGGGGTGGTCCGGGAACCGCGAGGCGGTCGCGGCCCATGTCGTCTTCGCATCCGTGTGCTGGCCAGAATAAAATTGAACCGTACCGGCCAGCAGTTCAAGTTCGACATTGCCCGATTGGAGAAGCTCATTCAATGCATCGGGAGGAAGCCGCCAATTCGCCTTCTGAGCTTTCTCCCACCATTGAGCAACGTTCGCCTCGTCTGCGTGCCCCGCATAGTCTTGCCATCCGCCTACAGTTTCAACTGTTTGAGCGATTTTATGGAAAAACCAATGCGGATGCAAAGTCGTCAGTCGATCTGCTGAAAGAAGCAGTTGTTCATCGGCAGATACGATTAAAAATCCGGGTTCGACAAAGCGATAGACTTCAATTTGGAATCGTTCACTCTCGGCTCGTTCCGGAATGCGCCGCAATGGAACAAATTTTTGATTCAAAAGGGCAATGATTGATGGCCAACTAAATGGGCCAGCCAACATGTACCGATCGATCTCGGGTTGTCGATCCATAAACGTGTTGGAAACCGAAGGGACGTACCAGAAGATGGGTTTGCCAGTAGATTTCGATTTCTCAAGAGCGACATCGTAGTCGGTTTCCCAAGTTACGGCTGAACCAACCTGGGAGGCCAAGGCGTTGGGGGCAACTCTGATTTTTTTTGTTGAGTTTTTGGACGAGGTGGTCTGTGCAAACGTTATCTGAGACGAGACCGCCCAAAATACGAGAATCATCGTCGGCAGGAAGCATAACTTTTGTTGCATCGGTCTGTTACTCATAGTAGACATGGCGTTCACTGATCCAAAATAAATTGATTTATGGATTTACACGGTCCTGCTTTTATACCATTGCCGCAAAAAGCCTTGAACTTGGTTAATTTAACTCTATTTCGGCTCCCAAAAAATGGGGGCCATTGGAGGCAAGTTGTCCGTTTGAAAAATGGCACGAAGTAAAATTCAGGTGCTGCTGTTACCTAAGAATATGCTAGAAAAGAAAATAGGCGTCTTGCGGTCGCTCTTGCAATCAAACCAGGCGAAAGGATGCTTTTGCCGTGCGATCTTACCTGGAGATCAGCCAAGCCCATTGCGCTGACGTTGAATCGATTTGGCATGAAGATGTCTATCTAACACCTACCAAGCACAAGAAGCGGGGGCAAAGTGGGCGAATGGTGGATTGTTAATCCATGGCCGGCAAGGTGAAGGATTTGATGGACGCAGCAAAAAAAACGCCCAACCTTGTTCAGATTGGGCGTATGAATTGTTTAATTATCGAGTTTCCAAAGCGATCGCAAGCTAAACTCAGCGTTTAACTCGGCGTCGTCGTAGGATACAGCCAGTAGCACCCAACAAACCCAAAACAAATAATGTCGAGGGTTCGGGGACTGCAATCAGCATTACTTGATTGGAGCCGCCGTTATTGACATTATAGCGAATCCAAAAGTCATTTTGACCGAATGTGTGAATCGATCCGTCACCCATTCCGTCAAACTCACCGCCATTCCAACCACCCGCGTAGGAAATCAGACTAAACGATGTTTGTCCACCGACTTCCACGTCGTTTAGTAGCTGCAAGTTCAGGGCAACACCCGACCCAATATTCAGATCGCCGTCGACAACAACCAAATCCGATAACAAATTAGTGGTATCCATTTCATAAACGAATTCTGAGCCATCGCCGAAAGTCAAGCTTCCTGTCTCGATCGTTCCAATCGAATTTCCGGGGTTGAAAATGCCTTCGATGAGCACGTCACCACCCAGACTGCCCGTTCCCTGCAAAGTCGCTCCGCTGGCGACATTTACATTAGACAGCGATAAAACTCCGTCTACTTGCAATACGCCGCTATTGACGTTGGTGTTACCGGAATAGGCTTTTGTTCCTGTAAATACGAGTGTTCCCGCCCCGTTTTTGTTGATTCCACCGGTGCCGTTAATGGCGCCACCGTGAGTCGCCGAACCATTATCGTTAATAGATAAAGTGTTGGCTTGTAAATTTACATTGCCAATGCCACCGGACAGATGACCAATGGTTTGACTGTTATTCAACTGGTAAACGCCCCCGGTTGTTATAATTCGAGTTTGGCTGTTTGCCAAAGTGGCAATGAGAGTCCCCGCTGAAACTTGGGTATCACCCGAATAGTTGAGAGCACCATTCAAAGTCAAAGTACCCGCTCCCGTTTTGTTGATTCCCAAACCAGCTGAGTTCTGCGAAAACGCTGAGTTGATGGTGACGTTACCCGCGGCAAGTATATTGCCTGAATTGTGCAAACGTATGTTGCCGCCCGAAATCATCAGGGGCTTTGAAGTAGCTGTCGAGTTAATCAGGTCACCACCGATGCCATGCAGATTAAAGGTCAAATTCGTCCCAAAAACAATCGAGAGCGATGTTGTGGGAGGAATGATGTTACTACCGTAAATGTTCGAGAAATCCAGACGTCCCAAATTCCAATTTGTCAATGGAAGAGCCGTGATGGGATCGGTGGAAAGATTGACTGTGAAGTGCTGTGCATCAATTCCTGAAAACGATGCAATATTCGTTTGGCCGTTCGCAACAATTCCGTTCAACCAGTTTGTGTCTTCAGCCCAAGAATTGCTGCCTGGATTAGTCCCGGTATAGATCAGCAACTGCCCTGAGGCCGATGATGATAGGGCGAAAATCGCAAAAAACGAAAAAATGGACCCAAGCCAGCATCTTGAACTAGCCATTCTCATTCCCTCCAGTGAGGGAACTCTAGCCACAACAAAAGCATTTTTCAATTTCATAGGAAAGATAACCCTATTCTGAGGAAGTTTCTCATTATCAACCACTGATTGAGAGGCAGCGGCTGAAAAAAGGAGGGAAGAACACCTAGCAGAACCCTCGAAGTTCCCACCATTATCAATCCCCGAGAAAGTCGTGTCAACCATCACAATCGTTTTTTTTACAAAAAAACCACTTAAACTGCCTGCCTTATCAAATTGTAAGTTTTGCCCGGAAAATGAGCGGAAACGGGGCGCATTACCGGGGGAAAAATGCGGGGCACCTCCCAAAGGAACCGCCATAGCCTTGCCCCCGAAGATTCAACGGGTAATTGCCTTTCAGCGAACCTTTTGGCGTTTAGACTCCGCGATTTACATGGAAATTAAGATATGCGGCTGAAAAGGGTATTGCGTTAAAAAGAATTTGG
>JBGSIY010000929.1:0-5245 GCA_041742275.1 Pirellulaceae bacterium
GCCATGCCCGATGGCTGTCCCAAGCTGAAGTCAACTTAAGGCCTGACGCGTGAACAAGGGTGAAACGTTACCTCAAGCAAATCTTCACGCGCCCCAAAAATCGGGTCAGGCGTTGGTTTCGCCCACCGGTCTCGAGTTAATAACGTCGGCCAGAGAAAACAGGAGGCATCTCGAGCATGCGATCCTGACTTTCCAAGGAACCTCTTTAGCTCTATTACGTCGTGAGTCACAACGGGAATTGAGGTGTCTTGCCACGAACTACACGCTGTCATATCGCGATTCACAGTGGGCGAGGTCTGCTACCCTCGGTTCGGCTTTCTCTGAGTCCGATAAACATATTGGCTCAGAGAGAAAGGCCGCGGACGAATCTGCGGTATCCCTTTTTTTGGGAGGACACCAGCCCACCCTGTTTCACCCAGGCGTCTGGTTTAAAAATTTCTTTCTGAGTGAATTGGCCAGGCGAGGGAACGGGATTCCGATTAATCTTGTGATTGACAATGATTTGGCGAGTTCCAAATCCATTTTTGTTCCGGCAGGCGATGAACACTATCGCTACTTTAAATCGGTTCCGTACGATGATCCTGGTTTGCCCTACGCATTTGAAGAATGCCCGATTGTGAATCCGAAAACGTTGGCAAGTTTTCCGGTGAGAGTAAGATCGGAACTGAAGGGGATCGCTGGGACGCCACTGGTCGAGGCCATATGGCGTTTTCTCGATCGGTCAATTTCATCCGACGGGAATTTGGGTTTGACATTGGCTCGAATGCGGCACGCCTACGAGGAACACGTCGGCTTGGATTCATTGGAGCTACCGTTAAGTCAAGTCTGTGGGCTCACGGCATTCAAAAAATTTGCTCTTGAAATTTTTGCCAATGCCTCTGCATTTCGTGAAAGCTACAATTCTGTTTTGTATCATTATCGACAACTCAATCGAATACGCAGCAGCGCGCATCCCGTACCGCCGTTAGAAGAAGAGCAGGGGTGGACCGAAGTTCCCTTTTGGATTTGGTCCCAGTCGACGCCGCGACGTCGACGGCTCTATGTCAAATGGCGGGGCTCAGACTTGCTTTTGTCGGACTTACACGGGTTAGAAAAGACACTGGCCGAAGCGACCGCCCTGTCAGAATGGGCGGAACTCCAGCGAGCGGGGATTGCTATTCGCCCGCGCGCCCTGACAACAACGATGTTTTGTCGCCTGGTTCTCAGTGACGTGTTCGTGCATGGAATCGGCGGGTCCAAGTACGATGAATTGACCGATAATTTGATTTGGCAATACTGGGGAATTCAACCACCCGTCTACGCCACGGCGACAGCAACCTACCGATTGCCAGTGGCAGGACGCCCGTGGACGACGACAGAAATGGTACGCTCGACGCAGTCGCGATTGCGAGAGATGAGCTACCATCCCGAGAAATTTCTGGGTGCTCGTGACGGTGCCGTTGAGGAATACATCCAACGCAAAAGAGAGCTATTGAACTTGCAGCCCACGTTTGCTTCCCAAGCCACATTTGCTAACGAGATGCAGCATGTCAATCAGAGTCTGCGGGCGGCATTGTCGGAGGAAATTCAGGCGACCGAAGAGGAGTTGGAGCGATTGCGGCACTCTTTTCAACAGGATCGGGTGTTGGGTTCGCGAGAATTTAGTTTTGTCTGCTTTCCAGAAACACTCCCGATCCAACTTCGCGATTTAGCCCAGGCCCAATTTAAAAACTAGCATGGACGTTTTTTTTATTCTTTGCGCTCGTCGAAATTTCAGATTCGCGATTGACCGGGACTTGCGTGCGCACGGGGAGCCATCAACGACTTTGACGAAGCACCCATCGAGGTTTTCTGTCCATTATTGCCCCTGAAAAGTTTGCGTTCGAGC
Source organism: Pirellulaceae bacterium (assembly GCA_041742275.1). GTDB lineage: Bacteria > Planctomycetota > Planctomycetia > Pirellulales > Pirellulaceae > BJ22. The sequence continues at coordinate 1,868 of JBGSIY010000929.1, forward strand.
AGCATTTTTAGGAACTTCTTGCTATTCTATAGTGACAGAAATGGGTGTTGAACGACACCGGGCAACCGGGTTTCCAATCGAGGGGAGATATAGGGCGTTCGAGGCATTGCGTTGATGCCCAAGAGCAAACTCGCTGGATGTGGCTGGGCAATTAAGGACGCGACAGATGAAGGTGCAGGAAAGAAGGAAAAAGCGTAGGTCCGCTAGTTGGCTCATGGTCTGGTGTATTTTGCCTGGCCTTTTTCTCACCGTGAGCAGTTTGGTTGTAATGCGGATCAACCCCGTAGCTGCCCAGTCCGATTTGAGTTATGAAAAGTTGGGGGTGGTGGAACAGGCTGTGTTGAACGAATGCAGTGGTTTGGTGGCCAGTGGGCTTTATCAGGAATGCGTTTGGGCCCACAACGATTCAGGGGGGAAACCCGAATTGTTTTTACTTTCCAAATCCGGAGAATTACGATGCGTTTTGGAAGTGGACACGAAGCAGAATAAAGACTGGGAAGATATCTGTATGGTCGAACACCAGGGGCGGGTATTTTTAGCCATTGGCGATTTCGGCGACAATTCGCGAAAACGAAAACGCTGTCACTTTATTTTGGTGGAAGAACCGGCAGTTGATTTGATCACCGGAAATGTGCCTCGTGTTGCGGCAAAACCGGCTCTGACGATCGCATTTGAATATGAAGATGGCGCTCATGATTGTGAGGCCTGCGCTTTCGATCAAAAAACGGGAACCATTCTTCTGGTCACCAAAGAGCTAGTTCTGGCCAAGGGTTCTGAAGCGGCACGGGGTCCTGGCGTTTACTCGTTGAATTTATCCTCAAGCTTGAAAACGCTTTCCGCCGGCGCAAACTCAGACAAAGAACTCGAACTGACCGCGGTGCGTTTGGCCGACTCGGTACAAGATATCGTTACAGGCATGGACATTTCTCGGGATGGGCGTTTGTTGGCCGTGCGTTCTTATTTTTACGTTTACTTTTATGTCAGAGGAGCCGAGGAGTCGTGGTTGGATGTCGTCCAACGCACCGCATCCAAGGGGCATCGCTTGCCGGTGCAGCGCCAGGGCGAGTCTCTGTGTTTTCTACCGGCGGGCAATAAACTGTTGTCCATCAGCGAAGGGAAACGGCAACCCGTCCTCGAAATTGCTATTCCGGGTGAGTTTTTAAAGATTGACCCATAGACCATGCGAGCGGCGGATTAAGCCAAGAAAAAATGGATTTACAGGCGATCGAAAAGTACATTTCTGAAAACAGCCATCGTTTCGTCAATGATCTTTGCGAATGGTTGAGGATTCCGAGTATCGGTACCGACAGTCTCTACAAGAGGGAGACTCGTAGTGCGGCCGATTGGTTAGCCCAAAAATTCCGGCAACTGGGTCTACAAACTGAGCTCATTGAAACGTGCGGTCACCCGCTGGTTTATGCAGAATCGGATCCTGTCCCCAATGCACCGACCGTCTTGGTCTATGGTCACTACGACGTGCAACCCCCCGATCCTGTTGAGCTATGGACAACGCCTCCCTTCGAGCCGCATATTCGCGATGGCAACCTCTATGCCCGGGGGGCGACGGACGACAAGGGTCAGTTTTTGACGCATTTATTCGGAGTGGAAACGATTTTGAGAACCATGGGTCGCCTGCCCCTGCAAGTTAAGTTTTTGGTTGAGGGAGAGGAGGAGTCGGGTGGCCATGGCCTGAAGGCCTTTTTGCGCGGAGAATACGACCGAGATGTGTCAGTCCAAGAGAAACTTCGAGCAGATATTGCTGTGATCAGTGATTGTTCTCAGTTTGGGCCGGGGCAACCGGCAATCACCTATGGCTTGAGAGGAAATTTATATTGCGAAATCGAGTTGCGAGGACCTGGATGCGACCTTCATTCAGGGAATTTCGGAGGGGCCGTCTCCAATCCCGGAAATGCCCTCAGTCACTTGTTGTCGAAAATTGTCGACGTCAGAGGCCGCATACAAATTCCCGGGTTTTATGATGACGTGTTGGCGATAAGTGACGATGAGCGAAGCGGGCTGGCACGTTTAGGTTTTTCAGAGTCGCAATTTCTGAACGAAGTGGGAGTTGGCGAATCGAGGGGTGAGACCGGATTTAGTATTTTGGAGCAGCGATGGTGTCGACCTTCATTCGATATTCACGGAATAACTTGTGGTTATCAGGGGCCGGGAGCGAAAACGATATTGCCGTCGCGCGCGGCAGCGAAGTTTAGTTTTCGGCTGGTTCCCAAACAACGTCCCGAAGCGATTCGCCAGGCGGTGCGCGAACAGTTCGAGAGTCTGTGTCCAACGGGAATAGAAATGGTGTTGAAGTTGTCGGCCGGTGTGCCCGGTTTTGTTTTGCCCATCGATAGCCCCTTCATGCAGGCGGCCGCTCGAGCTATCGATTTTGGTTTTGGGACCAAGCCGGTGCTGATTCGCTCGGGTGGAAGTATCCCGGTTGTTTCTGCCTTTGCAACTCAACTGAACATCGACACTTTGTTATTGGGGTGGGGGCAAGACGACGACAATCTGCATAGTCCCAACGAAAAATTATCTCTTTCCGATTTTCATGCGGGCTTGCGATCCAGTTGCGCTCTGTGGCTAGAGATAAGTGCACTCACACCTCAATAGCTATTTCTGCATAAGTCTTTTCGCCGGACCGTTACTTACTCTCATCATTGACCAGGCTCCGAAACTGCGGGGAAGGCAAAGAACCTATCGCAGAACCTATTTGCCGCGGGGCAATCGCGCCCGGTTTATTCGGTCGAACCGGACGCTAGCGCGTTTCGGCTGATGATTCCGATCAGTTTTGGGATAGGCTCCACAAATGTCAATGGAATTAATTTAAGCTCTGTAACATCTCTTGGACGTATTTGGGAAGCATTTCTCGCCAGGTGCCCCAGTCGTGTTCCCACTCAGAGTCCCAAAGATCGACTCGATTCGGAATGTTCTTCTGGCCCAGTGCATGAGCGACTCGCCATGATTCCGGTGGGGATTCATTTTTGCCTTGACCCGTGGCCAAGAGGATAAATCGTTTTTGCAGATGATTCAGCTGAGATCCTTCGGGCAAGCCAGGTACAAAGTGGATGGGGGATTGATGAAAGAACTCATCGTACCAGTGTCCCTCCAGCCATTTTTGAATGTCATAAGTTCCGCTCAAACAGATGGCACGGTTGAACAACTCGGGGTGACGGCAGATGGATACCAATGCATTGAATGCGCCGATCGATGCCCCCGCCGTCATCACTTCGATGTCGGAACTACGACAATCGTGTCGGATAAACGGAACTACTTCATTGGCTACAAATCGATCAAATTGCTGTTGTATCCAAACGCGGTGACCAATTGAATCTTCGGTCAGCCAAGTCCGGCCGTTTAAGCTATCGATAGAATAGACCT
>JBGSIY010000930.1:0-7745 GCA_041742275.1 Pirellulaceae bacterium
CTTGCCAGCTCCTTTATTACCGGCTATTTCCGCTTAAACGGCTCACCGTACGCCAATGGCACCGACTTCACCGTTTCCGCTGCTGAAATCAGTGGACTGGAGTTTGTGGCCGGAAGTTCCGTGGGTCAGGAGTCTCTGCAAATTTCTGCTCGTGATTTAGGGGGTTGGGGCAATACGGTTCAATTCAATGTGTTCTTTGTCCAAGACAACCTGTTGTCTCGCCCTCAAATCAGCAGCGTAGGATCGTATCTACTGTTAGAAAACGAGAGTGTGGCACTGAGCACTTTATTTTCCGCAACGGATCCTGATGGATGGCCAATTAGAACGTTTTATATTCGCGATCAAAAGTTCGGTGATAATAGCGGTTTCATTTCAACTGAAATTGATGGACCTCTTACTCAAAGTGTGGCCCATTACCTGCCTGACTCCAAGTTTGCTACCGCTTTATATAACGGTGTATCGCCTAATGAAGTTGAGCGACTGTTCTCCTTCGCGTGGGATGGTGCGTTATGGAGCACAGTGGGAACGGTTGACATTCAGATGCGTCCGAACACCAGTCGTCCCGTTGCACACTTCGGGCGGAAGAATGTGATTGAGGGTTTGACGTTAAATGTTTCCAGTGCATTCAACTTTTTTGACGCTGACGGCAACACGATCAAACAATACCAAGTTTGGGACACGAATGGTCATGCCCACTCCGGTAATCTGAAAATAGGCAACCAACTATTAGGTTCTAAGCAGTGGATCACCATCGACGCTAAGGACATGCCTGGTTTGCAGTATGTCTCACCTTCCGTGGGGATGAACGAAACCTTCCGATTCCGAGCCTTTGACGGCAAGTATTGGAGTGCGATCAATGATGTTGTGATCACGACTTTAGAGCGTCCCGAATTAGAATTTGAGCCACTCCGACATGGTGAGGATTTGCGGACGTTCCGAGTGGCGAACAATTTCTTCCGTAAGGCAGACAGTGGGCCCGCATACACAACATATGAAATATACGAGGCGCCAGGACGTCCCAATACCAGTGGACGTTTGCAACTAAACGGTGCGTTATTGCCTGAGGGACAAGTTCATTCATTTACACCTCAACAATTTGCTCAATTAAATTTCCGTTCGGGCAGATATGGTGACCGCGAACTCGATACGTTCACATTCCGCGTGAGCAATGGAACAGTTTGGTCGCCCTGGGAGAAAATGGAATATCGCACTGAGCCTGTTTACCGCACTGCATTGCGAGTGCCGAACGGCTCGTTCGATAATACTTGGCTGGACTGGAATGATTTTGATCAGACACCAGAAATCACGTTCAGTTTCATGATGAATTGGACTGACCACGATTCTGCTGACGGCGCTGCCGCGGATCAGTTTACTGCGTTCACAGCTGCTCAACGGTCTGGAGCACGCGAGGCGTTCAGTTATCTTTCCGAACTAATTGATGTGCGATTTGAAGAAGTCTCCGATCTGGTTTCCGGACCCGGCGGTCGGGGCGGCGTGATTCGGATGGGCAACTACAACAACCCACCACCCGATGTCGGTAGTGGCGAAGCGGCAGCGTACGCATTCTTTCCTGCCGACGTCGTTGAATTCCCCAGCGGTGGAGATATTTGGGTGAACCGAGCCTTTGTCAGTGGCACGCAAGGTTGGAGTGCCGGCGGACAAGCCTATTTCATCTTCATCCATGAGTTGGGACATTCGATGGGCTTGCCCCATACGTTTGCGATTCCTGGCGGGATCTTGCCACCTCCGACCGAGAACAATCGTTTCTCGGTAATGTCCTACACTTCGGGGGGTGCCTTGCCCGCCGGCTATATGCTGTATGACTTGCTCGCACTTCAAGACCTCTACGGGGCCAACAATTCAACCCGTACCGGAGACGACGTATATTCCATCACGGGATTTTTCGGTGAATCTGCGTCGACTCCTGTGTTTTACGCAATTTGGGATGCTGGCGGTAACGACACACTTTCCGCCGCAGATACGATTAACGCCTCGGGAGCAATCATCGACCTGCGCCAGGGGTCATTGAGTTCAATTGGGGCGGCGACGCAAAACATTGCTGTCGGCTTCCATGTTGATATCGAAAACGCCACCGGCAGCAACTTCAGCGATACGCTGATCGGCAATCACTTAGATAACGTGATGACTGGTTTGGCTGGCAATGATACCATTCGTGGTGGGGCCGGCGATGATCAGCTGTTCGGTGGCACCGGAAATGACACTTATCTATATGATCTCGGAGACGGGTTCGATACTATCGATGAGCAACGCACGGGCGGCTTGGATCGAATCGAGTTGGGTGACTTTCCAACTCTCAATTCGATTGCGGATTTGTCGTTCCGACGTGAGTTCCGCGATTTGGTCATCGATTTGACCTTTGGTACCGAGTTGTCAGAAGGCGCGATTCGAATCAAAGATCAACGTTGGGGTGGATCGCGTGTTGAGACTCTTAATATCAACGGAGTCGATGTGGATCTGGTCAGCCTCTACGATCAAGCGACCGATGTGAACAAACAATTCGCGTTGACGACGAACACCAACAGTTACGGTTTCATCGCAGCTCCCGTTTAATCGCTCGGTGCGTTGAAACCTCGGATACTATTTACAAGGCAGCCTCTCAAACGGGGCTGCCTTTTTTTGTTGAGCCATGCACGAATGTGCCCCCGTAGCTATGGTAGTCCGCCCCGGCAGGTCTTGTGGTCAGCGGTGCGGACTATAGTCGACGTTTTGCAAACCAACCGAATGAGCGAAGGCAGACAAGAGTGACTCGTCAGCTCAAATTGAAACGGAACCGGCTCAACTCTCTTTAAATGCCTTGGGGTCTACATCCGCATCGCGCCAGAGACTTCGGAAAGTCGGATGATTCCCTAATTGTGAATCCTCCAGCCCACGACCTGTGCGAGGATCGGCGAAGCCCCATTTTTCCCTCAATTCGAGTAACTGACGGTTTTCGAGAGGCGAAAAACGTTGCAGGGGCCCGAGGCTGCGTGTGTTCAACAGGATTCGACAATAAGAATCTAGAATCTCTGTCATCCAATAGGCCCGCTCCAAACCGCAATCGTAGGTCACCGTCCCATGATTGGCGAGCACAATCACGTTGGTCTTGGCGACATAGGGATTGATCGATTCCGCAAAATTCTGTGTCCCGGGACAAACATAGGGAGCCGTGGGAACTTCTCCCAAAAAAATCTCGGGCTCAGGTAATACCCCCATGGGTATGGGTTCCCCCGTGACCGCAAATGCCGTCGCGTGCGGAGGATGACAATGGACCACACTGTCAACATCGGGCCGTTGTCGGTAAATCTGCAAATGGAGGAGAATCTCACTTGTGCGTTTTTTTGTTCCCGATAATTGCGTTCCTGACATATCAACCACGCACAAATCCTCAGGCTCCATGAAGCCCTTGCAGTGCAATGTCGGCGTGCACAGCACCCGAGAGTCGTCGATCCGCATCGAGATATTCCCCTCATTGGCCGCACAAAAATTTCGCGCGTACATCCGGCGACCAATTTCACAAACCAAACGTCGTTGTTGAGCCAAGTCGTCCACAAAACTACCCATTAAATTCCAGTTATTGAAATTGCACTTGTCGCCCAAGGACGACCACCGTTGAGGTACACAAACGATTTATAGTCTCCGGATACAACTGGCACTCCACAGCAAAAACCCGCTGAGCCAACGATTCGGGGGTTTCCTGGTCGGCCACATCAACAGCTCGCTGTGCGATCACTGGGCCATGATCGTATTCATTGTCGACAAAATGAACCGTGCAGCCCGTAACCTTGGCGCCATACTCCAGGACGCCTTGGTGAACTCGTGCACCATAAAACCCGTGACCGCAAAAGGACGGGATCAGGCTGGGATGAATATTTATTACACGGTTGCGATAGGCTTCGGGGATAAGCAATTTTTTCAGAAAGCCACCCATCACCACCCAATCAATTTGATGTTCATCTAGTACAGCGAAAACCGCCTGACTGAATCTCGCCGCTGCTGGTGAGCCAGGCCATTCGATGGTGGCAGCGGGCACACCACTTGCCGCGGCATATTCCAAGCCGCGAGCATGAGGATTACTGGAGATCACACACTGGATGTCGCCAGCCAACCGCCCTTCAGCACTCCAGTGCAACAAATTTTTTAAAGTGGTTCCACCACCCGAAATCAACACGGCCAACCGCGGTTTACGAATTTGAGTTGCCATCATCTAAGTATTGAGTTCCTTCCAACGAGACTAGCGCGAACAGACCAATATCGATGTCGCACCGCAAGTGAATCAATCGCGTTTAATTTACGCCCCACTTGCTACAAATCGACCCATCTCAATTCGGCGTTTTTCCGACAGGTAGTTTTGAGCGTGACCAAAAAACAGGGCCTGAATGTCCCTGTGATCTAGGAGAACACCCAATGGGGACCGTCAAGCAATCCGAGCCATCAATATTCCATACAGTCAATGGTAAACGCTTGGCCCCCCGCGCTCGACGACGAAACGGCGTCGGAGCCCGGACGGGACGCTGAGCGTCAAGCCAGTTCCAAATAGATCTCCAGTGACCCATCTCCCATTTCCTGAACCGATTTCAGCGGATCGGAGACACTCTCCCAAACCAAGCTGGTAGCCAAGGTTTCCCCGCACACATAATCTTTCATCGATTCGACAGCACGCCGTACCGCCTCCGAATTTGTATATAACTTCAATCGAATTCGATCGGAGAAATCAAGATTCCGCTGCTTTCGATAATCTTGGATCAAACGAACAATGTCCCGGACAATACCTTCTTGAATCAGCTCGTCGGTTAACTCGGTTGCTAAAACCACGACCGAATTTGCCCCTTGGGCGGCCGCAAAGCCTTCTTTCGGTTTCAAACGAACTTGGATATCGTCGCTCCCCAGTTCCACGGTTTTTCCATCGACGTTGATATTCACAACACCGTCGACATTGAGTTGCTGCATGATGGCGGCTCCGCTGGCGGCACCCAATGCCTGTTTCAATTGCGGCAGCAGCTTGCCCACTCGAGGGCCCAACGCCTTAAAATTCGGTTGAATTTCATAGCTCACATATTCGCCAACATCGAACTGATAAGAAACACTCTTAACATTGATTTCTTCCTTCAAGATCGAATCGTGGTTTTGCAACCAATCAAGATGTTGAGCTGAATTCAAAATCACAGTAACACCCGCCAGAGGTTGCCGCACTTTCAATTTGGCCTCCATTCGCGCCGCCCGGCCTTGCGAAGCGATTTCTCGAAGCAATTGCATCCGCTGCGACAACAAGGGATCGATGCAGGCCGATTGAGCCGTAGGAAAATCGGCTAAATGCACACTTTCAACTGCACGACCATCGAACCCCGATGTCAAATTCGACCAGATTGATTCCGCGACAAAGGGAACAAATGGTGCCACCACTTTGGTGAGGGTCACGAGGCATTCATACAGAGTCCAGTAGGCGTCCAGTTTATCAGAGTCATTTTTGTCTGCGCTCCAAAAACGATCGCGACTACGACGCACGTACCAATTTCTCAATCCATCGAGAAACGTCATCACCTCCGAACATGCGCCGTAATTATCATACGCGTCCATCCGCTCAGTGACAGCCAAAACCAGCCGATTCAATTCACTCAACACCCAACGATCCAATTCCGATCGCTCAGCCACGGGGCGAAACGAAATCGCATCCGTCCCAACTTCGGGAAACTTCAAATCACCGACCTGACCCGAAATCGATTCAGCGGGAACGAACCCATCCATGTTCGCGTAGAGCACAAAAAAACCATACGTATTCCACAACCTCAGCATGAATTCCGGAATACTTTCCTTAATCGCTCGCTCCGCATAGACAATCGAATTCCAGGGTGGTTGGCTTGAGAAGAAATACCAACGCAGAGCATCGGCACCATATCGATCAAAGATCTCCTGAGGCTCGCGATAGTTTCTTAGGCTTTTGGACATCTTCTCGGTGCGGCGCTCCACCTTTTTTCCGCAGGTCTCGCATTGTTTGACTTCGTTCAAATGCCGTTTTCCACAGCTTAAACAAGCGTAGGATTCGGCCATCATCAACCCTAGAACGATACAATTCTCGAAGGGGTGCGGATTCTCCTGCACATGGGGCGCTTGAGCATTTTTTTTGCCGAAAATCATCGTGCTGATGGCCAGGAGGCTATAAAACCATCCTCGCGTTTGATCGATGGCTTCACTGATAAAATCGGCGGGGAACTGCCGTGCAAAATCGGCTACGCCTCGGTGAGGATAACCGCTTTGGGCGAACGGCATCGCCCCACTGTCGTACCAACAATCAATGACTTCGGACACCCGCGTCATGCGCGCCGTGGCATCGAACGGAGATTGATAGGTGACATGATCGATATAGGGTTTGTGGATACACAAGTCTTCTGGCAATTCCGGGTTTTTGGCCTTGGCCTCGGCCCAAACTTCCGTACCGCGGATTTCAGGTTTTGCCAGAAGTTCGGCATAGCTTGCCACGGCTTCCATTTTCCCTGTCGAATCACAAACCCAAATCGGCAGGGGCGTCCCCCAATAACGTTCGCGCGACAGGGCCCAGTCGACATTGGATTCTAGGAAGTTTCCAAAGCGTCCGTCTTTAATGTGCCCTGGCATCCAATTGATTTTGGCGTTGTTGCCAAGGAATTCTTCTTTGAACTCCGTCGTGCGAACGAACCAACTACGTCGCGGATACTGGATCAACGGGTCATTCTCAGCTCGCCAACAAAACGGATAGTCGTGTTGGTAAAGTTCTTGATGGTAAAGTCGCCCGGTCTCTTTGAGTTGACGGATAATCGGTTTGTCGGCATCTTTAACCCACATGCCAGCAAACTCGCCGGCGACTTCTGTTAAACGCCCAGTGGAGTCCACCGCGCAGATCAACTCCGGACCTTGCCCGTCCACAAATCGTTTTTGTTCGTTCATCAACAATTCATAGTCGACTTCGCCAAACGCAGGAGCCTCGTGCACTGCACCAGAACCGCTGTCCGTGGTAACGAAGTCAGCCGACGTGATGCGCCAGGCAACCGCTTGCTCTCCGCCCTCGACCAATTGGCCAGTTTGTTCCCCCAATTGCGAGTAAAAGAAATTGAACGGCGGTTCGTATCGCAGGCCGATCAATTCCTTGCCCAGAAACGTCGATTGGACGACCAGTTCGCGTTTAACTTTTTCGCCGAGAGTCGCCACCAAATCGGCAGCTAAAATCAGGTGTCGATCAAGCTCGGCGTCATAAACTTCCGCGTAGAGGATCGACTCGTTGACCGCCGCAAACTGATTGCTGGGGAGAGTCCATGGTGTTGTGGTCCAGACGAGCAGGCTGGTGTTCGGTCGATCGAGGAGTGGAAACAAGACAAACACACTTGGGTCCGCCACCGATTTATAACCCTGGCCCACCTCACCACTGCTTAACGCTGTTCCCCCTTGTGCCCACCACCAAACGATTTTGTGCCCTTGGTACAACAATCCGCGATCAAACAAATTCTTTAGCGACCACCAAACCGACTCCACATAGGATTGATGATAGGTCACGTAGGCCTTGTCGAGATGGATCCAAAAGCCGATTCTCTCAGTCAATTTCTCCCACTGTTGCATGTATTGCCAAACACTTTTTTGGCACAGCTGAATGAATGGCTCAACTCCGTAGGCTTCGATATCCTCTTTGGAATGAATGCCCAGCTCTTTGCACACCTCAACTTCGACGGGAAGTCCATGGGTGTCCCACCCCGCTCGGCGTTCACAGCGGTAGCCTCGCA
>JBGSIY010000931.1:0-4952 GCA_041742275.1 Pirellulaceae bacterium
GAACCGCGATCCTTGCTTAACGAACGCAATGATCCGATCGAAAAACGGACCGATCGTTTCCCGAACCTGCTTGACTTCTACAATCAATACGATCCCCTGGAGGTCACCGAGGCCGACCGTGAGGCTTTCGAAAAAATGATCGAGTCGCTCAGTGAAGAAGACCGCGAACTTTTGACAAACTTGCCCCATGTCATTGCTGTCGATTTTCGAAATGTCGGCGGCGTGGTGATGCCGTTGATCGTCGAGCTTGAATTTGAAGATGGCTCGCGCGAGGTTCAATACATTCCCGCCGAAATCTGGCGAATCGACAATGAACACGTTTCCAAAATGTTCATCACCGAGAAACGGGTTGTCAAAGTACGCCTGGATCCAAGGTTCGAGACCGCTGACGTCTCAGCAGAAAACAATGTTTATCCGCCGGACCTTAGTAGCGAAAATGTCGAGTTCAGCCCAGCGGGAGGACCCCAGCGAGGAGGTCGGCGAGGCGGTGGTTCCAACCCCATGCGAGAGGCTTTAAAAAGCCAAACAAAGCCCGACGAGACCAAAGCCGTTGAGGAAAAGCAGGAATCAACGGCAGGTGGCAATTGAGCGCTAAGGGTTTCGTACTGGAAATTATTTAAGCCATGAATTTTCATGGCTTATTGAAAAGACCATAAGTCAAATCGGTGTGGAAAACGACGGCGTAACTAATTGTCCGGAATTAAGTTCCCGGATTGAAGTTAGTAGATCGGCTATCCGAGTCGAGAAGTCACGACTCGGAGAACCGTGCGACATTGTGCCAAATCGCCGTTTTTTTTCCGGATAATTCCTTAGTCCCATTGGGCTGATGTGTGGAAGTCATCAACCATGCGCCAGCGGCGTTCCTAAAGTCGATCTTGGAGTCGGTCTTGGTGCCATCCACCTTTTCAAAGAGTCGGTCTTGGTGCCATCCACCTTTTCAAATGCCCCTCAATCGTCCCTGCCCGCCAATTTTCGACCTCAGTCGCAACGGGACGACATGCGCAAGCCATGGACGCAAGCCCATGGCTCATGCGCCAAACGCAAAACCATAGTCGCAACGCGACGACACGCGTCTTCTCCCTATTTATCTCCTCAGGGAACCCATCCTCGGCCTCGTTCCCGACTTTAGGCCCGCGTTTATCGTAAGACCAACCACGCCCCATCAAAATCAGCCGAAACTCAATTGCGGAAAAAACTGGGCGAAAATCTCGGTGCTTCCTGTCGTCGCTTCGTGACTTTGTTTTTGTTTCCGGCCCCAACCCCGGACTGACGTCCGGTGACGTTGGTGCCATCCACTTTCTGACTTTGGTGACTTTGGTGCCATCCACTTTCTGACTTTGGTGCCATCCACTTTCTGAAATGGCCCACCCCAGTGTCGTCCCTGCTCCTCAACTACGGAACGGTCCAATACCATCAACACGCTTAAACCGGTCAACGCAATCACAATTCCTGCACCGGCGTCCGAGACCTCTTCTTGAAGGGTGTCGTGTTTTTTTGCATCACCACTTTCGCCGGGCTGTTTACGTAATGAAAATGGATTTTCAAGTGTCGAAGGCTACCCATAAATCATTCAAAAAGCATACAATGGGCGATTCAATGACCCCCAGGCGGTGCGATGAACGACGAACAGAACCCAAAACCGACGAGTCAAATAAAAGACTCCACTAGTCCCGCTACAACACCTCTCGTGCATTCCCCAAACGCTCCTACTCCATTTGCTTCCGAAGGATCAAACTCGGAACAAGCGATGCATCTGGGATCGCCTGAAGCGGCCTCGACCGTCCGCCGAGTATTTCTGGACTGGAACCAACCTCCCTTGCCGTCAGCGGCCAAATGGTTGGCTGAATTGCCCTTTTTAACAATCCAAGAAAACCCTCCTGTGGTCGTCCTTCCCACCAGTCTCGCATGTCAACAAATTCGTAGTCTGTACGCGGCCGCCGCCACCAATCGAGGCGAGCAATACATCGAGCTGGAGACAATTACATTTGGCGAGCTTCCAGAAGTTTTATTTGAACAAGTGAAGCCCGAAGCTCCCCAGCTACTGCGAACAGTCGCCTGGCTAGAGGCCTTGACTCATCTCGCACCCGAAAGACGCGATCGCGTTTTCCCTTTGGTGAATAACGATGATGTAGTGCGTCTGGTCGAGATTGCGGGCCGACTCCAACAGTTGCATGAACGTTTGGGGGCTGATGTTTGGAGTTTCAGTAGCGTCGAGCGGGAAACAGCCAAGATCGAAGGTTTTCCTCGGCATGACCGCTGGGAGGTCCTAGCCGAACTTCAAAAACACTATTACGCACTGTTGGACAAACATGGTTATTGGGATCCGCAAGCGGCTAGGAATGTGGCCGTGCGTCGTCGCCAGTGCGGAACCACTCGTCCCATTATTCTCGTTGGTTTGGTCGATCTCAACGCCGGACTGAAAGAGATGCTGAACCAATGCGGCGAGCGCGTGACGTCGCTGGTTTTTTGTGACCCGCAAGACCGACATGGTTTTGACGATCTGGGCTGCCTAGCGCCTGAATTTTGGTCTGAGTATCAACTGCAGATACGAGACGATCAGATTCGCATCGCTGACCTTCCGCAAGATCAAGCGAAGATCGTTGCCGAGTTCGTACAACACTGTTCCGAAAAACTCGATGGGAATGAAATCATCGTCGGGCTTCCCGATGGCGAGCTGTGGCCGCAAGTCGAACGTCAAATTTTGGCCAGCGGCATCCAGCCCCATTTGACCAAGGGCTTGGACATCGAAGCGGGTTCCGTGGTTCGCTTATTGAAGTTGTTGGCGAATTATCTTCAAGAACCAACCTATGCCCATTTTGCGGAAGTCATTCGCCATCCGGATGTCGAATTGTGGATTGATCGCGAAACAAAATTAACCCACTGGCTGGCGACCGTCGATGCTTTCCAAAATGAAATCCTTCCATTGGAAGTTCGCTTGGACCAACAACGACAGTTCACTACTAAAATCAATCAAACGTATCCGATCAAGAAAATCGTCGATTCGCTGCGCCGTCTTCTGGAGCCCCTGTTACCAACACTGCCCAAGAAAAAATCTTCCAAAGGCTCCCATTCCCTACGCAACTTAGCTGACTGGGCCACAGCATGGCATTCTGTCCTGGAAAATTTATATGGCGACGCTCACGTTGATTCACCTAACGAGGTCGAAAGAAGCGCACCACGAACTCTAGCCTTTGATTCAGCAACCGTACTTGCCGCTCAAGTCTTGGCATCTACGTGGCAAACAATCGCCGAACATCCCTTGGCAACCTGGGAACTTGGGTCTGCACGGGATGCCTTAAAGTTATTGCTCGGCTTTATCGAAAACCCATTTTTACCGAGCGCCGACACAAATACCGGCAATGACGTGGTCCAGGTCGACGTGGCGGGATGGCTAGAACTACCTTGGGGATCAACGATCGCCATGGTCATCGCAGGTATGAACAATCACGTTTTACCGGCTGCCGAAGGGGGGCATGCTTTCCTCCCCAATTCCTTGTGTACTCAATTGGGCCTGCACGACAACCGACGCCGCCTAGCTCGCGATGTTTACTACCTCGCACTGATCAATGCCAGTTGCCCCAATCTGCTGCTAGTCTGTGGACGCCGTGATATGCAAAAGGCTCCCTTGTTGATCAGCCGACTTCTATTGCAATGCGATGATTCGACGCTGATCAAACGCTCAACCGCATTTTTCGATTTTAACTCATTGCAGGAGCAGCAGAATTCAACCGGTGAGGCCAATCAGGACGCTGAAGGCAACCTTCCGATCGAGCGACAAAAATTTGCGATTCCAATGCCCCAACAAATACCGGTGCTCAACAAAATGAGCGTGACCCGTTTTCGAGACTATTTGAAATGCCCCTATCGATTCTACTTGGCTGCGGTCTTGAAACTGCGATCAGCGGCCGATGCGCAACGCGAATTTTCCGCCGGCCAGTTCGGCGATTTAGCTCACAATGTCTTGGAAGCCTTTGGCCAAAGTCCCGTTAAAGACAGTGAAGATGAAGAGCAAATTCGAGATTTTCTAACCGGAAAATTAAATGAGTTTGTAAAACAATTGGCGGTCAAAAGCCGGATGCCAGCCGTAATGCTCCAAGCGGAAAATCTTGAAATCCGACTGGAACATTTCGCCGCCTTGCAGGCCAAACATCGCCAAAGTGGCTGGCGCATCGTGTCGGTAGAAGAACGCTTCGATCATCCCTTCATGGTTGACCAGCAACCCTTTCATGTCATTGGTATGGTGGATCGCGTCGACCAACATGAGGACGGACGAATCGCCATTTGGGATTACAAAACCAGCGAGAAAAAGACTCGGGCCGAACAAGCGCATCGCGACAGCGATCACCAATGGGTCGATCTCCAACTGCCATTATATCGGCACATGATTCAAGCTCGTTTCCCCCATGTCGAAGCCGATGACATTGGTCTTGGGTATATTTTGCTACCCAACAGCACCAAGGATATTGCCTTTGATCAGGCCACCTGGAATTCTTCGGAACTTGCTCAGGCCGACGAAACGGCTTGGTCCATTATCCGTTCCATTCGAGATCGAATTTTTTGGCCACCCGCCCCGACTCCCGATTATGCCGAAGAATGGGCAGGAATTTGCCAAGACCACGTTTTCGAAGTTTGGCAGCCAAAGTGGGCATCTGCGACGTCCTCGTGAGATTTCCAAAAAATTTGGCCAGCGAATCGTTTCCACAATAGCACGGCAAGCCCATTCCCAATAATTCTAGAGCCACAATCACTATTTCATCTGCGGGAATGCCCAAAGAAAATCGTCAAATAGAAACGAATAAGACATGACAACCAGCACCGTCCTGCAAGCGTCTGCCGGGAGTGGCAAAACATTCGCCTTGTCTAATCAATATCTGCGTCTGTTAGCAGAGGGCGTTTCCTGCGATACGATTCTGGCCACCACCTTCACGCGAAAGGCCGCTGGCGAGATTCTC
>JBGSIY010000932.1:0-2412 GCA_041742275.1 Pirellulaceae bacterium
CCACATGGCTCGTAAATGTTCGGGGGCCATATACGGAAGGGTACCGCCAACCGATCGATGAGAATTTACGGAGACGACATCTGAATTTCGGCTTAGGTTAAAATCCAGCAGGAGTGGCTCACCGTCAAACGCCAACAGGACGTTTGCCGGTTTGATGTCACGATGCAATATACCCCGCTGATGTGCATGTTCGAGGCCACCGGCCAAGCGTTCCCCGAGTGTTAATACAATTTCAACGAAGCTCATCGCGTCCCATTGATTCTTCAACCACTCCAGACTGTTTGACAGTTTTGCTGCGGAGTTTCCTCTTTCATAGGCGAGCGACGGTGTCTCCCCTGGCAAACAATTCACCTTTCTTTTTTGATTTAATGGAGAAAAAAACGGGTTCGTCGTGAATGAAAATTTCGACTGAAAATCGCCGAGGACTTGATGGAACGCGTTGGCTTTTGATTGCTGGCTTACTTCTGGAGCAAGTTGACGGAGCGAATCGGCGATATCTTTTAAATTTGCCACGCCTAACAACGGCATACACAATGCAAACAGGCCGTCAATTTGATGCACAGAATAGAGAGGCATAATGTTGGCATGTTGGAGTCGGGCCAAATGTTGCGATTCACCCAGTGGCATGGCGGTCACTTTTAACGCGACCCATCGATTGGCCAAATCGGTTTGCCGAGCCGCGTAGACGCGACTGAACGCCCCGCGCCCTAATTCTTGCTCGATCAAGAAGTTTCCGAATTGGCTGCCGGGGCTCGGGAAGGTTCGTTGGCTGAGGCGATGGTGAACATCAGGACCAGAGTCATTGACATCCGTACTCCCCGATTTCATTGGGAACGTATCATTGCGAATCAAGTGCGGTAAAAATCCCGAGGTGGACGATCGGTGGCCTTCATCCAGCAAATCCGGCGAAACGGGACCTTGCTCGCTACCGCGTATCGATTGCGTGGCCTGCCAGTCGGCAAGCCAATGCTCGGTATCGATGCCCCACTTCGTCGCATAATCAGACGGGTGGACCGGGTGACCGTGCATCATGTGCTGCCGAAAGTCTTCGAAAGCTACCGCGGACAAAATGGTCGCGTCTTCAAATAGGTCCGAGGCTACAGCGTAAAGCTCATCCAAAACTTGCATCTGCCCATGATCCCAACCAAATTCGATTTGGATTCGCAACAATTCCGCAGCGACCGTGGGAAAAAACGAAGAACCGGTCGATGACGGCAGGTAATCGCGAAATGAGACCAGTGGGTCCTGTCGCAACGCAGATTCGAAGCGATCAACGTATTCCCAGAGGCGGCCTTCCTCGAGCGAAACTTCATTTGAGCGATTGTTGAACACGGATTTGCTACTGAGTGGATATAAAAACGGTTGTCAAGAATTTAAATGGGCCCGGTGTGTCCGAATCCGCCACGAATTTGGCGTTTTTTTCGATTTTTAAATATTTTCTGGGTAATGATTTGGTCAACGGCCATTTGGTCATCGGCCAAGGTGTAATCAAAAAATCACTGAACGATTACATTTCCACGACGCTTTATGGCTCGAAATAGCGGCTGAGTTTTTGACGGAATTGCTGCAGTTCTCTCTCGACCGTCCGCTTGCTGCGTTGGCTTTTCTCGCTGATTTCGGCAACGGAAAATCCTTCCAATCTCAAGGAAATAATGTACCTCTGAACCTCGGAAAACTCTTGGCAAACGTCCTCAATGGTGAGGCAAAGTTCACGCAGCTTACTTTCGTCGTTGCCTGTTTGGTAGATGTACTCATCGGCGGAACGAGTGGTTCGCACGTCTCGCGTTGCGGCTTGGTGGTAATCCGCCTTGGCATTGACCTTACGCATGGCGATGACGATCAACAGGTTAAACAAGTCCCCAGATTCAGGAGCCAAGTAGCCTCCGTTTCCTGCCCGTCGAAAAAAGCTCTTGAACGTGGATTGTATGATGTCGTCCGGATCAACTCGGGTCGAAAGAATCTTGGACAGTCGGGTTTTCGCCATCGCCAATAAACGAGGCGAATGCCTTGCGAACACTTCCGTCGCAGCTCCCTGGTCCCCCTCGCCAATCTGTTCCAGTAACGATTTGTCAGATGCCGCACTGTAATCAAGGTTTTTCATGGATGAGGTTCGATAATTTGATTGAAATCAGCAAAGGCAAAAACTTAAATTTTGAAACTGCGAATGGTGTTTGTGTGAGGGCAAAGGTTAAAAAATCAATTTCCCGCTCAATTAGAACCTCAAATTCGGTCATCCCTCGGGAGACGGTTCAGGGCACGCGTGGCGCCCCTCCGAGGTCAACAAAAGAAACACTCGTTTGCCGAATCCAATTACAGTTGAGGGATAAAAAAGTCATATCGCAGTATAATCTATTTGCGGCGATTTTAGTAAATTGAAAATCCCGTCGAGCCAAATTTCGGTTCGACGGGAAC
>JBGSIY010000933.1:0-2935 GCA_041742275.1 Pirellulaceae bacterium
ACAGCAGAAACGCACCGAGATGCACCGAAAGCGCGCCATAAAATACCGCACTCGACGGCGTCGGCCCCTCCATCGCCCGCGGGAGCCAACCGGAAAAGGGAACCAAGGCCGATTTCCCTGCCGCCGCGAACAATAATAACAACCCCACCCCCAAGGCTTGCGTCGAAGTGCATTTAGCTAGACCCAGCGGCCACGGTTCACTCCCCATCAAGTCTTCGAAATCGCCAGCCCCTGTCATGTGGTGCATCACCAGAGCCGCCATCAAAAATGCAGCGTCAGATATTCGATAGACACTCCAAACCCGAAGTCCATTTATAACCGGATTTTTTCGCGAGTGAAAAAATGCTACCAATAGCGCCGATGAGAGACCGACCAATTCCCAACCTAAAAATAGCGTCTCGATCGTTCCCGCCAAACACGACAATACCATGCCCAAAAAAAACATCGCATAAAACAGAAAAAAGCGATAGTAACCAATATCGCGATGCAAGTACCGATTCGCAAAGGCACCGATGACACCACACAACGTGTACGTTAGAACGAGGAATGGTAGCGAGAGCCGATCAAAGATAAACTTGATCTCCAAATGAAAGTGTGCTTCCGGTATCTCAACCCAGTTTCCCACATTCAAGGGAATCTTGAAAATTCCCTGCGTCCACATTACACCCAAGATCACGATTGAGACCAGCCAACCCAAGCCAGTCAAAGACTGAGTGAAATACGTTATTTCCCGCTCTCGCAGTCTTATCCCCAATAACGGCAGTAGCCCAATCATTGCCAACAACAAAACGGGACAAATAACAACAATCACTCCGCCGATCGTTAGGAAACGCTCCAATGTTTCGTTCATTGCGTGACAACCCTCATGAAGGCCAAATTTTCTCGTCTGCCGCGATAACACTCAAACGATGATTCGACGGTGACCAACCCTTGTCCTGAAGGGGAATACGGTACAAATTGGCCGTCAACGTATTGCTGAATCGATTGGGAGTCAGGTTCTAAAACAGCAAAATTCGCCCAACCATGACGGAATAGATTCGAGAGAGTTGGATTGGCTTCAATGATCGCCAACAAACGCTCGGCAAACGTCTCGATTACAAACAACAATCGCGTCGGTTCGTGAATATCAATACCTTGCCAAGGTATACCTGTGCGTAGATCACTGGCCGCGCCATCCATCACTCCCAACAAAGAAGTCACGTTGTGCGGCAGTTTGGTCCCCGACCCCCACCCCCCTGAATCAATTGCTGAAAACGAATAAAGAGAGTTAATGCCTTGGCAAACCGGGATCACGGCTCTCAAGATCCGCGTCAAACTACCGGATTGTGAGTCATCCATGGTGGGATCATAGGACATCAGGAACGAACGTCGGTCCAAAAACAGCCCTCGAATTCGACTCCGTCGCCCAACAAAACACAAGGCATTTGTGCTATTACCGTATTCGGGACGGGTTTGAGCAAGGTCTTCTGTGCGCCCCTGCACATGCAACAGCGATTCATAGGGCGTTAATGAAAGTGACGCTGAATCAAATCGTCGACAGCGTTCATGAGCATTTCGTTGCGCGACTTGCTGGAATACACTCCGCGCCCATTTGAACTCGCCAATCAACGCCGCGGGCAAAAGTTCCAAATCATAAAAAGTTATCTCTTCCGTAGCGGTATTGTGCATCGCACCCAAAAAAAATGTTCCCTCGGGAATCGCAATTCCCCTTTCTCCTAACAATCGCCTCACTCGCAAATCATTTAACATGGCGGCCAGTGCACGAGCATTGGGTCCGCCAGGACTCCCTGCACATGCTCCACAATGATAGGCTGATTCATGCGGATTATTCAGACAACTTGACCCATGACCCATTAATACAACAACTCTCGCGAACGACTTCATCAATCCGATATCCCGCAGAGACAACTCAGCCATGTTCGCCATCTCTGCCAACGTAAAACCCCATCCCGATTCTTCACTGCTCGGAGGAACATCCTCGGCCCGTTCCAAATGCAAACGTGTGATCGCGGGAGGAGCTATAAATTGGCGAGCCGTGCGCTGAATTGCTCCGGTTAACCGAGGAAACAATACTCGACTCAACAAGGGTGCGGTCGCCAGAGGGCCTAATAACGTGGAGACCAAGGCCCCTACCAATGATCCGCGTGTCCCCACCTGTAACTGATGGGAGGTGGTGCCAATCATTTTTCGAGCACGAGCGCGGTTTCGATTCGCATCTTCGAAAACGAACACGGGTTCCTCGACAACCCAATGATTCGGAGTGACCACAATCGGTGCTAACGATGAAAAATTGGCATCGCCTGCACCGCGATAGTGCATAGGAACACCAAAAAAACCAGCGATGCCAAATGTCTCAATGCGCGAATCCAGTTCCTCTAAATGACGGCGGAATGATTCTTCTCGCGCGTCGATACACGTTACGATTTGCAGCCGAGGGTGGTTGGGTTTTATTGACGGCTGAGCCAACCGATTTGAAAACGCGTCCAGAGACTGTACGACAAGTTTACGTTCATAGGCCGCTTGAAAAACTCGACGTCGCTCATGACTGGAAAACCGTTCCAGTTCCCCTGTCAATTCACACCAATCTGAACGCGACAGGTCTGCCAATCGCCGAGGGGACCAGCCCGAAAGTTGGGCCAGTTGGAAAAGGATAAACGTTTGTTGCTCTGCTGTTGTCTCGGGTGTTTTCGTCGCAAGTTCTTCCAGATATCCCTTAAGGTCGGAGAGCCCGCCGGAATACTCCAGCGTTTCACGGGCCGCATAACCCCATGCCAAACGATCCAAAATCAGGCGGACCGCCAAGTACTCCACCAAGGTTCCGGGCGGAGAACTAATATAGACTCGATCTGGACGCGTTTCCGTTTGCCAAATCATTCCACTGTATCCTCGCAAAGCCAGCAGCGTCGCCCGCAAAAATTCGAAACTTTCAACCTCG
>JBGSIY010000934.1:0-1738 GCA_041742275.1 Pirellulaceae bacterium
GAAAGACCAGAAAACAGCGACTTGCTCAACTCGGAATCGATCCACTGAAAATCAAATCTGTACCGCCAAAAACCCAACTCTGATACACTCATACACTCATACACTCAGCCCCTCAACAAAAAATGGCGCTGTCCAGTTAGAACAGGCTCAGAAATGTTCGAAAATGTTCGAAAATGGGTGGCGAGGTTTGCTGAGTTGAAGGTCTGTTTTTTGACCGGGAATTCACAGAAAAAACAACGTGCCGTTTCGGTCCCTATCACGATTCCTTTTTTGGGTTTTGGCCAAGTTCCTAGCGGCTGATCCCATTCTTGTTTGGTAAAAACGAAAACAAAAGTTAGGGTTGATGGTTTCGAGTCCGTCGGCATTTCCAAGCGGATCAAATAAAACTTTTTTGTGGCAGTAAAACGATGAGACCGTTTTTTTACGGATTAATGGGATTTAGTTTGTTGGCGTTTATGGTGCAGGTGGTGATTTGTTTGCCTCAGTTTCCCGAGCGAGTCGCGTCACATTTTAATGGCGCCGGGGTAGCGGATGGATTTATGTCACGTTCGAGTTTTGGGGTTCTCATGGTCGTATTGAACTTGGGAGTTCCCCTGTTCATATTTTCCATTGCTCAAGTCCTGCGCTTTCTCCCAGACTCGCTGATCAACATGCCCAATCGCGACTATTGGTTGGCGGAAGAGCGGCGGTTGGACTCGTTGAATTATATGCAGAACTTGATGCTCGCGATCGGTATATTGACCTTGTGGCTAATGATGGGGGTTTTTCACCTGACCTATATGGCAAATGCATCCAACTCCATCGACAGGGCCACCGCAGGCCGCTTGCCCGATTCTGTTACGGAATCCCGCGACCGCGACATCACTCGATTGGACTCTGAAAATAGCATCGACTCGGATGTTGACCGGGGAGTCGTAGATCTGAGTCGAGCAACGTTACCCAACGCCAACGTGCCGACCTTGGACACACAATGGTCTTGGACGTTGATTATCGTTTATCTAGTGTTGGTACTAGGAGCATGTGGTCACAGTTTTTGGCGATTTCGGAAACCGGAACTTGGTAATTC
Organism: Pirellulaceae bacterium; assembly: GCA_041742275.1. Classification (GTDB taxonomy): domain Bacteria; phylum Planctomycetota; class Planctomycetia; order Pirellulales; family Pirellulaceae; genus BJ22. The sequence continues at coordinate 1,067 of JBGSIY010000934.1, forward strand.
GATTTAGCGCTGACGCCACCCCCGCAGTAAGAGACCCACCTAACACTTGGCCACTGAATGTCTGTTGGCCACTGAGCGACTGCCTCGATTATTTGCTATTTTGGCGCAGCGAGATCGACGCAGATGATTTCATTGTCATTGCGAATTAAGCAGCGATTGCCGAAGAAAGCAGGCATGCTCCAGACGACCTTGCGGCCAAAAGCCAGATTACTGGGCTCGATAACTTTTGCGCGATCGATTTCGGTGTAACCATCCTTGTTCATTTGGCAGATGATCAATTCACCCAGTTCGTTGAACAGCCAAAATCGTTCCCCCTGTTTTACGATGAAGGCCGTCCCACTCCCTTGAGCCTCTTTGGAAATCGGTGAGGGCGTCGACCAAAGACGATTTCCGCTGGGGATTTCCATCGCACACATCAATCCGGACTGATCCATTCCATAAACGATATTGTCGGAGCAAAAGGGTTGAACATTCACAGGTGAAATAGCATCGCGGCCCTTGTCCCGCCAGACCTCGGTGACGGCAGGTTTATCCACAGCCAATTCGAGAAGCAGACTTTTCCGCGAGTAACCAGCTATGAAAAGAAAATTCCCGCATTGAATGGGGGACATGATGATGGAACCGCTGGTGGCCTCGTAGGGGACGCTCCAGTATTCGGCGCCGGTTTTTGGA
>JBGSIY010000935.1:0-1589 GCA_041742275.1 Pirellulaceae bacterium
TAGTTCCAGCCAAAATTGCGTGAAGGGGTCAGCGTGTCCGACAGGGAAGTACTGGATCGTCACACGGGAAGCGTCGAACTGCCACTGACTATTCTCGATGCCAGAGATAGCCGGCAACTCGGTGTCAATGACTTTAGATTCTTGTTCGAGAAAAGACTCAATCGCTGGAAGTCGCTCGGGCTGGTTGGCCGTCTGTCGTTCTGGGGACGCGATATCGAGATCGCGTATACTGTCCAGGTTTTCGATTGAGTCTGATGTTTCGTATTGATTTTGTGTTGCATGTAGCAGTGACGCCAATGGGTTCGCGATCAACATCTCACCCGCTGGGTTTGCCGGTGGGTAAGACTTGTCCTTTCCCTGTGAATAGTTATCGACGACAGTAGCACTGCGATTGGAACTATTCTGTTTAGCATTGGTTTGCTCAGATTGTCGCGGATGATTGCTCTCGCTGAATTGTTTGGAAGATCCTGAATTATCTGGCTGCACCGATTGGGGCGATAAAACGACCCTACCTGCCAAAGGATTGTCCAACAGGATTTCGCCATGAGAATTCGCCTGGGGAAACGCAATTGACCGGTCGGCGGTTGACTCGTTCTGGGCATGTCTTTCGCCGGCGGGGAATTCCTCTGCATTGTAATTTTTATGAAGCGAGTACCCGGTTTTTGATCCGTCTCGGAGAACAACGGCTCCATCTGCAGTAGCAGGAGATTGCCCGACCGAATCAGATGCCACCTGCCTTTCAAGGGGAACTTCCACCTGAATCAACCCTGCCAGCGGATTAGGTGCCAACAGATCCTCTGGTCGATACGACAATTGCGTTTGGGCCACATGCAAGAGTAAATTTGATTGCGAACGGGTATTGCCGTCAGCCGGCGGGCCCAAAATTGAGTTGGCATAATCGCGAATGAGGGTGTCCGATAGACCGTGCAACATACCGGTCACGTCGTTGGTTGCGGGGTGTTTTATCCCCTGCGATGCCAGTCGAGCCAGCAAGGCTTGCTTGCCACCGATCTTCAACTCCTCCGCTAAATCAATAATCGCCGTTACGATTTGTCCAGCAAAACGTACATCTTGAGCATTGCCAGGATTTAAATCGAGGAAGTCGAATCGATATTGATTGTCTTTAAAACGTTGGGACACTTCACTATCCGTGGAAAGGAGCATCACCAACAAGGGAGCAAGTTCACCTTCGAAGTCGCCTATATTCGACTCGGGCCAATAGCTAACGGCGATACCTTCGGCCATTAAAATATCCCTATCAATACTAGGTAAATTAAGCAGCGGCACCCCACTGCTCCCCGTCGCCACCACCGTTGAATTGTGGCACTGGGCACATGCGGCTTCGTAAGGCTTCAAGCTGAACGAGCGTTCGTCACTTTCCGCTTGGTGACAGTCCTCGCAGGCGAAGGTTTTACCCTTTTGAATGAAATGCTTCTGCGAATGGGTTGCATGATCGAATAAAATATTTCGCTGGTCCAGACGATGGCTCGCCAGTTGAAAATCGGAATGATTTCCCTCAAAACGATCGAAGGCACGCACAAGACCCGACTGACATTTGGCAGCTGTGATCGCCGTCAAATCGACTTGCA
>JBGSIY010000936.1:0-4031 GCA_041742275.1 Pirellulaceae bacterium
GTCACATTGCCAAACGCGATGTGCCGTGTCTGTTGACGGCAAACAATATTGACGGCAAACAATATTGACGGCAAACCATTGCAGTGCAGTTATCGTCTACGGGCACGCCAAAAGGTTGTCTCAAAATGCTGCCTCTACAGGCTGCGGCCTAAATTTTTGGTTGCATCTGGCGTTGGCCCGATGAGGATGGGCGGCATGAATCACGTCCAATGGCCGCAAAGAACAGCATCTTTAAAATCAATGTTGATTAACGCTGTTCGATGGTAACCGGAAGTTCCATTGTTTTGCCTTGACGCACGATGGAAAGCTTTTCTTGACTACCGATGGGGGCTAGAGAAATCAACGTCACAAGATGGGAGTCGCTGGCGACTTTTTTTGTGCCGACTTTCAATACGACATCCCCGACCTGAATCTGGGCTTTGGCAGCCGGGGAGTTCGGGTTGACTGCAGAGACTTCCGCACCGTAGGCTTGGTCCAGACCCAGACGCATGGCTTTTTCTCCGTCAAAGTCGTTGCTCAAGGACACGCCCAAGAATCCACGACGAACGTATCCGTAGTCGATCAAGTCGGTAACGATTCGCATGGCCATGTTGATGGGAATTGAGAAGCCGATGCCATCGCTCCCACCAGAGTTGCTGGCGATGGCCGTATTGATGCCGATCACATCCCCAGACAAGTTGAACAAAGGGCCGCCGCTATTTCCAGGATTGATGGAAGCGTCTGTCTGAAAGAAGTCCTGATACTTGACGCCCTGGGGGCCTAGTTCCAAGTCATGACGATTTTTAGCGCTGATGATGCCGTAGCTTACCGAATGCTCAAGTCCAAAGGGGCTGCCAATGGCGACGACAAACTCGCCGACATCGACCCGATCACTGTCGCCAATTTTGGCCGCTTGGAAGGGTTTGTCTTCAAGTAAAATCACGGACAGGTCGGATTCACGATCGTGTCGAACATCGACCGGGCGATACAAACGCTGTTCAATGGATACGCGAATGTCTCCTGATTCAGCTCCGTCAATCACGTGAAAATTCGTGATTACAAAAAAGCGATTGCGGTGTTCGATTACGATCCCCGAGCCGGCCTCTTCGATCATGGCCACTTTGGCATTACTATCTGACTGGCTGGTGGCACCCCGGGGCTTCTTCGCCTCGACGTGCGCCACCGAGGGACCGGTGGTTTTGACCAGTTGTTTCAATAAATCAAACGAATTGGCAGCAGACGAACGGGCCAGTTCCAATTTGATATAGGCATCGCTTGAACTGGGCTGCTGTGCCATTGCTTCAGAGGCCTGCGTCAGCAACGCGGCCATCATTAACGTGCAAATGACTAAGGCCCTCAAAACGGGGGCAAAGAGCTGAGTTGGAGATTTCATGGTGAAAAATCGCATTGGCTGTGGGTCGTGTGGTTTCATTCGGATCTATCCCCAAAAGTGGAATAGCCGGATCGTTTGATTTAAGCCTAACAAATGTTATCACATTTGCGAGAATCAAAATCCGTCTATCGGCAGAGGTCGGGCGAGCGGCGTGCCGTTTGTATGGATTAGGAAAGGTTTACGTCCATGTCGCCGAGACGATAATCGTCTGCAGCAGAATCCAGCACTCGATTCCAGTCCGTGGTTCGGTGCCGTGATTGTCCACTTTTTTCATTTTCGCGTTGGCAATCGATACAATTCGTTGCATACGGAAGGGCTTGGAGGCGAACGGTTGCAATGTTGGTCCCGCAGTCCTCACATTTTCCATATTCTCCTGCATTCATCATTTTTAAGGCATGATTGACGTTGGCTAATTCTCGAGAGGTCACTTCTACGAGTTGCGAGCTGATTTCGCCAAAAGATGAATCGGAAGCAAAGTCAACAACGTCTCCGCCGGACTGTTGGTTCATTTCTTTGAGCAGACTATCGTCCCCATTCAGGGCACTTACCAGTGCCTTTTGACGCTGTTTGAGGATTTCATTCATTGTCGCAAGGGTCTCTTTGCGGGTCATGGTTTTCTCGTTTTTAGTTTTTCTGGGGGAAAAAAAGCATTGACGTTGTGCGTGTTTTACCGCGTTGTTTGAGCAATACCTGACTTCTGTCCCCCTCGAAAACGAGGTTGTGGACAATGGGTCCTGGCTTCGCAACTATAGGATGCGTTTTTAAGGGCTAGCGAATTTTTTGGGGCGGCAACAAAAAATCTGAAATTTATCGTGGCACCGATTGAGCCTAGGGGGGAGGCAAAGGCCACGTTGAAACCCCAAACGATTCAATCGCACACGCCGATCGACCGCTGGAATTAACGATTTTCCTTATGGAAGGGGCAGAGGCGGAACGCCCCGTCACGAATCACGTTACTGACGACCCTAATGAGAGTAGCGGATCACAGCGGTTTGAAAATTGCCGTATTGCGGAAATCTAAAATCCCCGGAGTGTTTCAGTCCAGTGATTTAGTTCTCCACAAATGTGAGTCCGGTGTCGAATCCCGATTTGCCGTGGTGCCGTCGGCCTGGGGTTGGAACACAACAAAATCAAGCAAGTGAGCGCGGACTGATTGCGTTGGTAAATCAGGTCGTAGAGCTCATTCTGAATTTTCCGTCGCTGACTGTTTAAGAAGCGCGAACACCTCCCGACTTTTTTTTACTCGAGCAAATGTACGACCTATAAAAGTATGGACATTTGATTTCCGACCGCATTTAATCCCCACAATTCTACTTTTGTTTCAGGCTAACGATGTTCGATAATTTGCAACCCATTGCTTCTTGGACTTGGACATGGCTTTCCGGCCCAATGATCGGCCAATCCAATGTGGTCACGACTCCCAACTGCATTATTCGACCGCCTCAGGCACAGGGAACATCAGCTCCGAATCTTCCCACAATTGCCTTTCGCGTAACGCCTCAAGGATTACTATTGCAATGTCAGTCGGGAGAGGTGAATGTAAATGGACGAAGCGAATCGACCCATTTGCTTCAAGATGGCGATGTCGTCAGCCACGGAGAGTTTTCAGCTCAAATCACATTCAGATTTGCAGAAGCGTCAGTTCCGACGCCGCCAGTATCGTCGCCGCAGAGGGAGCAACAATTGGTAAATGCAATCGCTGAGCCACCGGTGTGTCAGACGGAAGAAACTTCGGCTGATTCGCATGACCTTACTGACGAAACTTCCGTTGATGCGAGTCCGAGTCGTCCCCGCGCCACTCTAGACTCTTTGGAACATGTGCTTACAAATCAAACAGAAAATCAAGAGCTCAATCAAAAGCTTTTGTCGACGTTTAAGAAATTTCGCCAGATTGCCAAGCAAGTCCCCGACATGCGGGTGACTCAACAAGTCGAAGTCATGCGTTCCGTCGATCTGATTGATCGTGATTTAGACATGTTGGATCGCGCGTTGAAAGCGTTGGTTCATTCCAGCCACTCCGATATAGAAAATGCTGAGAACTCGTCGGTCTCTCCCCGCGATACGTCAGCTGAATCTCTAAAGTCGTTCGAAAATGCGAGCGAGGACAATAGAGATCAATTCGAACACTTCAATGCTACCGAAGCGTGTCAAGCAGCGGAGGAACTTGCGGAAGATGCTCAGCAGGCTCCCATATCCACGCCGACCTCATCAAAACAAGATCCGAACCCGACACCCTCGGTATCTGAGGCTGCGGCTCTCGATTCTCACGAGCCAGCGGTGCAAGATTCGACGTCGACTTCAGACCACGCAGATAAGGTAACCAGCTCGACTCACGACCATGCCGACACAGTTGATGACGCAACCCATGAACAAAACGCGCAATCGTTACGTCAGATTCTGGCGAGATTGCAGGTCGATTCGGTCAGTTCCGTAGAACTAGACCTCACGCCGAATCAGCGTTTGATTTCCAATTCGGTTCTATTGAATTTCGATTCAAATGAGTCCGGCTCCATTGGATCCAGCGGTGGGCCCTCTCGGAAACCCCAAGGTCAACCGGGGAATATTGATCGCTTGCCTGTTCAATGGACGGAAGTTCCAGCGAATAAATTGAACAACGCGAATTTCGCAGACGAATGTCGAGATGACGTGCTTCCCAATT
>JBGSIY010000937.1:0-12981 GCA_041742275.1 Pirellulaceae bacterium
GAAAGACCAGAAAACAGCGACTTGCTCAACTCGGAATCGATCCACTGAAAATCAAATCTGTACCGCCAAAAACCCAACTCTGATACACTCATACACTCATACACTCAGCCCCTCAACAAAAAATGGCGCTGTCCAGTTAAGTAAACCCAATAAAGCCCGGCGCGCACGTTCTGCCGGACTCCAACGTCGGCGGACGGCAACGATCCGCTGTCGCTGCATCGCGAGGACAATCGCCGTCTGCGGCTTATTTTCATGTCGCGAGATGACCGAGCTGTTGACATCGTCAGTTTGCGTTTCAAGTTTAGGATGCATGTCCGTTTCCTCCGTAAATACCAACTCCAAAATCAAGTAACCACCAACGCCTTACTGTGGCCACCTTTTGGGCAAATACCGTGCCAACCCGCCCAGCCAACGTCTTTCAAGAATCCTGTGCGAGTTCGCTGACATTCATTAATACGGAATTCGCTGTTCCAAATTTCTGCACACCACTGGCCGCGTGAGTTCCTTGAAACGAATCGCGCTGCGAACTTTAGAAATCGATGCATTTGGTCGTAAACCGACCAACCAGAACGATTGCCCACCAGTCACTGGGACGAAACAAGAATCAAAATCGCGCGAGGTCGGCTAATGGTCAAGCGTATTTACGAGTTTTATTCCGGACAGTCGCAATAGAAATTCACTGCGAAACCAACGCATTTAGGGCTCTGAATTGGACGAATCGAGGGCTTCCAACAATCTCGTGGTCGCATAGGTCAATTCCTGGAAATCAGAATCCATATCGCTCCATTCGTTGGCGCGGGCCTTTCGTTCTATATTTAATGCCAAGGCCGTCGTCGGAGGATGCAAGAAATTACTTATTAATCCCTTGAGCGCATGGGCCGCCTGCTCGACATCTCGCCTGTTCCAAGCCGCGATTGCCGATTCGATACGCTGCAAAAGGCCAGGGTAATCTTCGCGAAAAATCTCGATCATCTCGCGAAGCAAATCCTCGTCGTTCGCCAGCCTTGCCAAAATCCCTTTTCGATCGATTTCGATGTGGTCGTTGGACGTGTCCACTACTAGCTACCTTTGGGTACATAGGTCGGTGGGGAAATGCCTTGGATATTCAGGCATATTAACACATTTTCCGAATTTGTTTGCCACGAACATTTAAATAGAAACCCCAATTCCCTGGTCAACTTCGAAAGTGTTCGAGCTGCCGGCATGATTTCACAAATGTCCGCACATCGGCCATTATAAATCGCAATCGGGCTTACAATTTTATTCGAAGCAACCCTCAATCTTCCTAGCAACTCTCGTTCCATCGCTCGGGCCAGTAAAAGATATGCCGCTTTGACTTCCGAAAATCCTTCGCCCTATAATATCTTTTTCAAGGAATTTTCGCTAAAATCGGTTGTCTTGATTCAAACTGGCCAATTGTTTTTGCTGACATAACTTTCCATTTTTGGTTGACCCAATCTATGCGCAAATTATTGGTTATCGACGATGATCGGACTGTACTCCGATTGATCGAAAAGGCTTTTGCTGAAACAGACCTGGAGATTCTCTCGACGAACAATGCCGAAAAAGGGATCGAGTTGATAGGTCAGCTGTGCCCTGACGTTTTGCTGCTCGATATTCGGCTGCCGGGAATCTCGGGTTTGGAATTGGCCAAACAAATTCGCCAGATCGATTTCAAATTGCCCGTGATCTTTATCACGGCGTCCGACGAAAGTGACGTGGCGATCGAAGCGATGAAGCTCGGTGCTTATGAGTATCTTCTGAAACCGCTCGATATGGCCAATGTCCAGGATCTGGTCGAGCGCGCATTGGAAATGCGCTGTCAAATGCAATCCCCCGTGCTGTTGCAGGAGGATGCGGAGTTGCACAACGAAAGTGACGCGCTAGTTGGTTGCAGCCCGTCCATGCTGGAAGTTTATAAGCAAATCGGTCGCGTTGCCGCGCAAAACGTTACCGTCATGATTCGCGGGGAAAGCGGAACGGGCAAAGAACTGATCGCCCGAGCAATTTACCAGCACAGTCACCGTAGTGACAAGTGTTACCTCGCAGTGAACTGCGCGGCGCTGTCAGATACGCTGCTTGAAAGTGAATTATTTGGACACGAAAAAGGTGCTTTCACGGGTGCCGACCGGCGGCATATCGGGAAGTTTGAACAAAGCAATGGCGGAACCATTTTTCTGGATGAAGTCGGCGACATGTCGCCCTTGACACAGGCCAAAGTTCTGCGACTGCTACAAGAAAAGAAATTCGAAAGGGTGGGTGGCAAAGAGACGATCGAAGTTGACGTTCGTGTGATTTCCGCCACGAACCGCCAGCTGGAACAAATGATCAAGGACAACGAGTTTCGACTGGACCTATTTCATCGCTTGAATGCCTTTGAAATTCACTTGCCGGCGCTGCGCGAACGTGAAATGGATATTGATCTGTTGACCAAACATTTTCTGGCAAAGTTCAATCGTGAGCTTGGCAAAAAGATTTCTGGGTTTTCCAGTGAAGCTTTTGAAATCATTCGCAATTACCATTGGCCCGGAAATATTCGCGAATTGCAAAGTGTCGTAAGGAAATCGATGTTAATGGCGACTGGGCCTGTGATCCTGCCCGAGTTTTTGCCTGCCGAAATTTTGAACACCATTAAAAATGGCGTACAGAATTCGGATTGGTTGGTCACGAGCAACAGTTCGTTTGATCTGTACGAGTTCGTCGAAAGCTCAATTCGCGATGGGCGCCGCGACGTCTACGCTGAGACTTTAGGTGAAATGGAGCGGATGTTGATTAGACGGATTTTGCAGCACCATGCCGGTAACCAGTCCCGCGCTGCCGAACAACTGGGAATCACACGCGGAAGTTTGAGAAACAAAATCCGTTCGCTTGGAATCACTATCGATCAGATCGTCACAATGAACGATTGACGCTACGATCCGATGCCGAACGGAGTATTCTTCAATTGATTTTCTGTCACGACCGGATTTGAGATTACTAAAATCCATGAGCCCGTCGTGATCGTGATACGGGATTGCCTCGATGAAGGTCCTTATTCCTGCCCCCAACGAAAGCCCGCTCGCAGTTCGTCGAAAATAGATAACGTTCCCTTCGGCAAATGATTGCTAGCTGCAAATTCAATGCGGCCAAATTGATTGAGTCCGTACGGCAACTGCTGACGCTGTATCCTTTCCACCCAATCCGTTAATTCGTTCCAGACTTACTCCGCCTATGGTGGGAACCCTTGGCTTGAAGCATAAGGACGCCACGGATCAATTCCCGCGATCACTCTAAGTTCTCGTTTCACAATTCGCCTTCGCGCGCCGCAGTTTTTCTGAAAAAAATTACTGCCGCCAGATACCGATACATTAAGACAATCGTTGCCGACGAAATCCAGATCGACAAATCGCGCGACGTGCGAATGCCGTTGACCAGCCCTTTAGCCATTAGAGATTTCCGACTGTTGAAAACGTGCGCAAGTCAAATTGATATTTCAACGAAAACACCGCCATCGACCTGGTCTCGAATCGGCCAATCTGACGCTAACTAATTCAGAAAACACCGAACCCAGTTCTAAGTGTCGTCGCCATGCTGCTGGCACGACAATTGCAATTCCCAAGCGGTTTCTGCTGCCACGAAATTACGTGGGCTGGATACAACGATTCGCGCCATTTCGAACTCGCTCAGTTGGATACGTTATATATGGACTGGAATGGATACAATTTTTCGTTTGAAAACCTAACGGTTGGCGATACGCCACCTGTTTTTTTTGTGGAAGTCATCCTTCGGACTACTTTGCTCTATCTGTTTGCATTGCTTCTGGTACGAATACTTGGCAAACGGGGGTTGGGGCAACTGTCGCCTTATGAGTTTGTCGTGCTGATCGCCATGGGTTCTGCTCTTGGCGATCCGATGTTTTATCCAAATGTTGCAATGTTGCCTCCGATGCTAGTTTTGGTCACGATCGTAATACTGCATCGATCCGTTTCTTTGGCAACGCAACGGCATAAACGGCTTGAAATTTTTATCGAAGGCGAAGCCGCCGTATTGCTGCGCGATGGAAAGTTGGTCCGGGAAGCGATGGATTCCGAAGTTGTATCTTTCGATGAATTGGGAATGTTACTCCGGCAGAATGGAATCGAAAATTTAGCCGCAGTTCGATTCGCAACATTGGAGCCATCCGGAAAACTAAGTGTCTTCACCTATAGCGACCGAAACCGCCTGGGGTTACCACTGGAGGCTCTGTTGCCCGAATCTGGAGTCCAGCGGTTTGGGCCTAGCGAGCAGGTCGTGCATGAGGGCCAGTACGCTTGCCTCGCCTGCGGAAATCTGAAAGCATGCATTTCAGGACAGCAATTCGGTGTTTGTCCCGATTGCCCTGAAGGAGAATGGGTCGCCGCAAAAAGAATAGAGGACTAACCTAAATTAGTGACTAGCTCTATTCTAGGACCAACCGCAGTTGTGCCATTTTAATTCCGAACTGCAGTAAGACTGCAATAAAAAAAACGTCGCCTGCCGGCAGTTTCTACGGCGACAGTGATTGTTCAACCTCGGCCACGGCAGTTTGTGTCATTTTCACTCTCGCTATTTTTGCAACAACCGCTGTGATGTTGTCGCTGCCATTGATTCGCAGGGCTTCATTGATTATCACCTCACAAGCCTCTGAAGCCGAAACCGGGCTGGCCAGGATTTCAACCAACCGCTCATTCGCGAGCGAACGGGTCACTCCGTCCGTACAGAGCAGTAGCGAATCTTCCATTTCCAGTGTCAAGAATTGGATTGCCGGTGACAATTGATGGGACAAACCTCCGACGAGATTGATCAACACATGCTCGCCCGCATCGTCCAGCGATTCGGAACCTGCGCGCTCGTGAAGTGGGATTTTTGACAATGGTGTGGTATCGTCACGCGACAAAAAAACAGATTCTCCGTTCCGGACCAAAAGCGCGCGGCAGTTCCCAGCAGTCGCTACCAATAAATCCGGCCAACAGACCCAAGCCAGTCCGACTGACGCCGACATGTCCGCGCGTCTCGACTCGTCTAGCACGTTTGCTTCGCGCACAATTGTCTCTTGGCAACACCAGAATGCAGCCAGCAACTGGTCCTCGATCGACTTTTTAACCCGTGTGTCCAGTGGTACCGACCAGTGAAAATCATTCATCAGGGATTTGACCAACGAGTCCACGGCAATCGTACTCGCTCTGGCCGCGTCCTCAGGTTCACCCGATCCGTCGCTGACAATCATCAAATTTCCAAACGGTCGACCTATCTGAATCGCATCATTGCCTATGTCCAAGTTGGTTTTTTGAAACGACGTCGACGGGCGAATTTCGGCGATCACGAAACGGTCCTCGTTGACTTCCTTTGCGGTTCCCGCGTGGCTCAACCCGTCGCAATTCATAAAATACATTGTGCATCTCCCCGAAGTTGCGAGCTGCCAGCTTGCAAACTTATTTTCGTGATTTTCCGAAAGCTGGCAGCTCTCGGCTACAATCGCTTCATCGTTCTCTCTGAGGGTCTGGGTTCGTTGTCATCTCTTCCGGCAACCTCGTATCCTTGACCTCCTCACCCTTCGATTGCTGAGCGGCGTTTTGGATAACCAACAGTTGGTTGTCATGAACGACAGCAGTTGCCTGCAAGGAAACGAGTTGGGGAGATGTCGCCAACCCGATCAAGCTCATGAGCAACAGTTCGGCAGCCCGGTTTTTAGATGTCGCTAGTAAGCCAGTTGCAATGACAGCACGAGCTATTGTCGCCTCAATTTGTGGGTTCATGTCTGTTCATGTGTGTTGCTGAAAAGCAGCTGGTCGAAGCCTGATATGCAGGCGATATGCCACGAATGGAAGTCTGCGCGATTTTACGAACGAATACGTTGAAGGTCGTTCGGTTGTGATTCGATTGCGTTCAAGTTGGTCACAAACCCGCCATTGGCACGGTTGCGAGCTTTTCAGCCCTATGCGGTATAGCACAGATTTACTGTTTCAGTCGCAGAATGAGACGAAACAGGATTACAGTCGCAGCACTCGGCCCACGTCCAGGCCACTATCGCAAGCCCTCTTTGTCTGGCACACCGGTTGCATAACTTTGGTTTTAGGCTGAACGCAGCAAGCGATTCGAAAGACAACGAACCCAAGAGGCAATTCGATGAGTACTATTCTGTTGCTTATTTTGCTGCTCCTTTTGCTTGGCACACTGCCGACTTATCCCTACAGTCGAAATTGGGGGTACTATCCCAGCAGTGGCCTCGGGCTGGTTCTCATCATCGTCTTAATTCTCGTCCTCATGGGCCGAATTTGACAATGTCTGTTTAGTTTTTGTTTGGAAATACGACTTGGCGAACTGACTTGTTAAGGTTCGCACCATTTAAAGGAGAAGGAAAGTGAAACACATCAAACTGCAAATTCTGGCGTCATTGGGAGCGGCCTCATTCTTTTTGGCGATGGTCGGATGTGATACGACTCCATCCGACGTCCAATCTGCAAAAAACGAAGTCCGTGAGGAACAACAAGAAACAGCTAAAGCTCGGGCCGAAGGTGACCAGGCCGTGCGTGAGGCGGAAGCGAGAGAAAAACAGCTTCGTGAAACCGCTATGCGTCAGGCCAAGGAGGATGCAGCCGAGAAAGTCGACGAAGCCGCCCAGGAAACCCAAGAAGCCAGGCGGGAGCGAGACGAAAACGTTGCTCGCGAACAGCAGCAAACCGCTGAAGCAAAAGCTCGGGCCGAAAGATTGGCCGCCGAACTGGAGGCGAAACAGGCTCGCGACACATTCGTCACAACTGCCGAATCCGATCTCGAAGAAATTGACGCTCGAATTGAGCTGATGACCAAGGAATTGGAGGGCAAGGAAGGAACCGCTCGTGAACAGTTGGAAACCAAAATCGAAGTCCTTAAGGTTCGCCGCGAGGCGGTTTCTGATGCGTTGAACAACTTGAAGAATGCGGAGGTCTTGAAATGGGAACAGCACAAAGCAGCAGTTGAATCGGCAATCAAGATCGCGAAAGAAGACGACTAAACCGTTTGGCGTGCGTGCCTAATCATAGTCCGAAATGCAACTAGATTGCCGCTCGAGAACCTGACAACCAGGCCAGCGATACGGGGTGAAAGCCCTTAACGCTTGGCCTTTTTTGTGCGCGCGAACTAAACTTTTGACCCCATGGCTGGCTCAACTTGCCAGCTTTTAAAAACTCGCTCCACATGCCTGCCCTACGGCGACGGGTGTTTTCGCAACGGATAACAGCGAAGTCGGTAAAAATGCATCAGGTCCGAGTTTTCCATAATAGCTAATCGTGCTGCGGCGCATCTACCTTCGGTACATTCAAGCCTTCCAGTTCCCGTTGTACGTATAACCTTTTCGTTAAATGCAATCCGAGTGCAGCAGTGGGTTCGGCCACCAGAACGCCCATGAATCCGAATACCCCTCCCATCAACAATTGTGTACTCAGTAGTACCGCGGGAGGAATCGCGGCCTGATGTTTCTGGATCATCGGCGTCAAAATATTGCTTTCAAGGAATTGAAAAACCAAATAGGATACAATGACGATCACAACGATTTTTGAACCCATCGGCGCAGCAAACGCGACGGCCAAAAACAAGGCCGCGACGCTGCCAAAATTAGGAAAAAAAGTCAGTATCGCCGTCACCACACCCAACAACATCGCCATCGGCACTCCAATGATCCACAACACGAGTCCAGTTCCAGCGCCTGTCAAAATCATCGTTGCCATCCTACCCACCATCCAATTCCAACTCGTGTCGTACAATTCGTCCAGCATTTGACTGGCCAGTTCGCGGTTTTGCTTTGGAAAAATCCTAATCATGCCGGCGCGATAAAGTTTCGGCTCGAAGGCAATAAAGATGCCAACTAATAACACGAACGCCAGATTTCCCAACCAACCAAATGTTGTACGAAAAAACGTAGAAGTCCCTAATAACACTGAACCAATGTGTTGCGTTGTGTCGTTGGACCCCATTTTCTTCAAGCCGTCAACTGCGACCTTGGCAACTCGTTCCAGACCGTCTCCGCGCGATTTGTTCTGATCCGCAGCGCCATCTTTCGGGGCGTTACTCGATTCAGGTACCCGGTCGTCCGCTGTGGACGACATTCCGGCCCTATCCGAGGGTTCTTTTGGTTTCTGACGATTATCGTTCTTTGTATTCGTCTGTTCCGACGATTCGGATTGATCGAACTTGCGAATGCCCAGGAGCCAAGCGACAGAAGGGCGTTCGTCCAGTTCTGCCGTCACCGTCTCCGACGCTTTTTCCATTTGATTTATCGCTCCGGAAACTTGATCCTCGATACGCGTGCCGAAGAGATATAAGAATCCAATAAATATTGCCGTTAGCAAAACAAGGATGGTGCAAACACTCCAAAAATGCGACACTCCACTCGCCCGCTCGACAAAACCGGCCATCTTATTCAGAAAAACCGCAAACAGCGAGGCTAAAAAAACCAGAAAGAAAATGTCAAAGGCAATCACAAAGGCCGCCGAGAGCATAACGCAAACAAGTACTATGGCGACAAGAGGCAAGAACGACTGCCAACGCGGCAAGTGATTTTCCGTCATAAAGTTCTTTCGTTTGAGGTCCGAGATAATATTCACTAACCCAAAGCAATCTTCGCGCCATTGGCGCAAGAACAAGCGTGCCGCCCGTTTTTCGCCCGCATTATCACGTCACTAGACAAAAAAGCGCGTCGCGAATTACAAGGGGGAACGCGCAAGGCGATACGGCGATTCTGCCGAAGAGGATTTTGCGGCAGTTCATAAAGACGCCGCAATATGATGTTGGAGCAAGTCTCCCGTCTCTGTCACGTGCGAGTTCTTGATTCCAGACCGCAACTCTTTCCGAACCAAAAGTCCGTTATTGATTTTGGACTGAACCGTGTTGGCTGCGGTCGCTGACATTGACTGCTTCGCCTTGCAGCAATGCCTGACCGGCTTGGACGAGGTACTTCAGACCGTTCAACCCGCTGTTATCCCAGTACTCCGCCTCAGAAATCTCGACACCGATCATCACGATGGACGGATCGTCTTTACCGTGAGGAAACCAGACTCGCCACGCTTCATTCCAGTGTTCCTTAATCAACGCCGGTGAATCGACCGAGACCGCAGTCCCCGCCAACGAGACAAACTGTCCGCCACCTTGTATCGCAATATTGACGTGTGGGTCCGCATCGATTTCCATAAGTTTGCCGGACAACTCACTGGTCACGAACAACATATTAAAGTCATCATCGCAATTCACAATTCGCATCGGTCGTGAACGCATTCCGCCAGTCAGTTCGCGAGTAACGAACATCGCGTTATCAAATCCTTCCAAGATCGATCTGAGGGTTGCTCGCACTTCGTCTTCGCTGTGAGGGGCATCGCTGTGAGGGGCATCAAAGCGCTTGTGGCCACCGTTTTCGTTTTTTTTTGCAGCCACGACCGCACCTTGGAGTTAAACAAATTGGTGGCTTAAACAAGTTAAATGCTTATGACGAGCCGGGTCGCTACACAGGTGTCCGTCCACGCAGCGCGGCACTGATCGCACTTATCAGAAAGAGAACAATGAACACGTAAAACAAAATCTGCGCGATTCCGGCGAGTCCCGATGCGACACCACCAAAACCTAAGACGGCGGCGATCAAAGCGAGAATCAATAATGTAATGGCGAGACCTAACATGTTATACCTCCTCAATTGTTTTGGTGTCCCATCTTTCGGCGGCAGACAAGCAGCCATCCAGATGGTTCAAAATGGTTTCGATGAACAATTAACAAAGCAAAGCTTGTGCCAAAACCGAGGGAATCATGATGATTTGCGGTGTCACCGTTGTTGTACGGAGGAACCTCGCGCAGTTGTGTCGTTAAAAAACCAAACTGGCGTCGTTCGAATCACTCCGAATTGGCATCATGGCAACGAAGCAACCTGTCCAATCGGTAAACCACGTTGATGCCAGAGACGGTGACATTGATTTTAAGGCAAACCCTGTTTCGAACGGCGTTTTATAAGCCGTTAACCAACTCTTCGAAGTCACAGGCAGATTCTTCGACGGTTAACAACCGATCAGCCTGGGCGTTTTTCGCTCACCTTCGAGTTGAATGTCGCCACCGCAGCGATGGGCTTAGATCTGGCATGCATGTTGCATTCTTTGATCCTACATCGACGGACGGCAAATTTGATTGCCTCCGCCGATGCTGAATTTCCTACCGACGAACTCAATGAAGGATGAAAACCATGGCACTCGAGACAAAAACGAATTTGACTGACGAAACCGTCGAAGAATTGCAAGGCCTGATTCAGATCAACTTAGATTCTCAACTGGGATTTGACGAAGCGGCCAGCGAAGTCGAAAAAAATGATGCAAGTCTCGCCAAATTGTTTCGCACATATGCAACGGAGCGTTCGCGTCAAGCTAGTGAACTGAAGTCATTCGTGTCGTTGAACAACACCCAACCCCGCGACGACGGTTCCTTTTCTGGCAGCGCACATCGCGGTTGGATCAATCTGAAAGCTGCATTGGGCGGCGGCAAGCAAATGATTTTGAACGAAGCCGAACGGGGCGAAGATGCGATCAAAGCAAAGTACGAAGAAGTTTTGAAGTCGACGTCGGGGAGCGGCATCACAGATGTTCTAAATCGACATTATGCAGAAGTTAAAAGGACTCACGATAAAGTTCGTGATCTGCGCGACCAGTGCAAAAACGACTCGTGAATGAACGAAAAGAAGGTCATTTAGCTTTTCTGTTTAAAGTTCGTGATATTTTATTACAACCCTAGCCGGCAGCCAGCCGCTGCCATATTTTTTGTACCAAAAGTCGTTCCACTTGTGAACGTAAGACGAGTTGTACTCGACTTCGGAGCTACGGCGATGCATGTATTGACATGCAATCTGCCCGGTCCCGAAAGTCGAGTACAAAAGTCGTTTCGCTATTTTTGTAAAGGAGCCCACCCGTGGCTGATTTTTTGCGAATCTTGATAGCAATTTTGTTGCCACCGCTTGGCGTGTTCCTGCAAGTTGGGTTGGGTGCACAGTTTTGGCTCAATATTCTTTTAACAATTCTCGGTTACATTCCAGGAATTGTTCATGCAGTCTGGATCATCGCAAAAGCTCCCCAAGCATCACATTGAGAACTGATGGTGGTGATGTTCGCCGTCGATTCACTTTTTCGCTTTTCCTCCGCCCTTCACTTTTCCTCCGCCCATTGAGGGACATGCTTACAAGCGACTTCTGCATACTTGGCAATCGATTCGGGCCAGCTTTTGTCGTCTGCCTAGAATCAAGCTTGGGAATTATCCGACATTCTCAAAAGGGGCATCTGTGGTCCCCTATCGACTGGAACCAGCGTTGAAATAGATTGCTCGAATGGACCCATTCAGCTCAGCACCACCAAGTGATCAGGGTGATCAGAAAATTCATCGTGATCAGAAAATTCAGCGATAACAACTCGTTTCCGCGGTCGGTGGCAGACGGGACGAAAATCCACGGCAAGTAACTTCAAGTCAAACTACCATCGGTTGATTGGCGATCCTGAAATAGTTTTGATTTCTTGACATACTGTAGCCGCCAACTCGCGACCAATCGCAAACAAAAAGGCACCAGTCGCATGCCGACCGGCGCCTTTGTAATAGTAATCCTTGGTAGTGTTCAAAAACCTATCGGTCCTGATCTGGGCTACTCCGCCTGATTGTTTTAGGGCCGTCTCCGAAATCAATACTTTTGGCCAACAACAATCGCTCTCCGTTGATCTTCAACGGATAGCCCTCGATAGACACCTCCTGCCCTTCTTGCAATTGTTTATCGAGCGAACCAGGGTTCCCCGTGTCGACTAGAATTGAATCGCCGGAATCGGTTTTGATCGTCAGCAATTGCCGTTTCTTGTCGCGAACGTCAATTTTTCGCATAGAGTCAACGATACCGTTGACCGACCGAGTTGATCGGTCACTTTTCTTGCCCGAATTCCGGCGAGTCACCGTGTATTTCGAACCTTCCATCGACAAATGTTCGGCGACGAAGATCGATTTCGCACCCGATTTGGCGACGATACCCCAGACAGAAATCCGATCGCCATTGGCTAAATCGACTTTCAATGCTTCGGCTTGCCCCAAGTCGACAACGACTCGACGATCGGCTTTGGTCACGACGGTCGCCATTTGGTGTTGCTGGTTGCCGACGTTAACCTTGCGCGTGTCAACGATCTTTCCTTGCAATTTGATTCCGCGCCGCACATCCGCGGAGGGTTGTGGATCACTCGATTGGAATTGTCGATCCTTCCTTTGTTGAACCGAGCGTTGATCGGCTCGATCATTCGATTGATTTCCTTGACGATTCTGTGTTTGTCGACTTTGGTTCTGACGGTTCGCTGTGTTGCGAGCATTCGTGCGTTCGCTGGATCGACTTTCCAACTTACCGCTGGTGTTCGTCGATTCTGTGTCCGCGTCTCGCTGAGTTCTGTTTTCTGCAAACTTGGTTATCACCTTTTCACCGTCTATCCAGACGGCCGAAGCCAGAACCACAGGGTTGTCATTGACACGGGCGCGAATCCCATCGATTTTTACTTCATTGCCTTTTTTGATTTTGGATTCGAAGATTTCAGAACTTCCGACGTCGACAAGGCATCGGTCACCGTCATTCCTTTTGACGATCAACATCAAGTGTTTATCGCCGCGAACACTGGCGTGGCGCATGTTGATTACAGAGCCTTCCAGTTGACGACTTGACCGGTCGATCGTTTGCTGTCTGCCATTGGCGGTAACTTTCTCTGCAACGATCAACTTTTTCCCATCAACCATCGTCGCCAGCCCCGTTGCTGAAATATTCTTGCCCTGTTGGAGATTCTCAGTATTAAGTTTATCGACGGAGCCCAGTTCGATGACCGTAGCCGTGGGCCGTTGTTGTCGGCTATTGGCGTTCGCCTGGCGATCATTGTTGGTCAAGGTCACGAGATAATGTGTTTGGCCATCCCCTTGAACGGTTCGAGTCGAGGCAATTTGACCGCTGACTTTATCGCGACGGGACGGCGA